>JAZOBJ010000025.1:0-20010 GCA_045595895.1 Candidatus Scybalousia sp.
GAAAATGAAGAAACTGAAAATGAAATAAATTTAAAAGAATTAAATCAAATTCTATATTTAAGAATAAAAACAGATAGATTTAAAATAGAAGAAAACAAGGTGGAAATTACATACACCATATTAGATAGTAATGAAAAAGTAACTTACATAGTTAAGTTTTAGGAGGATTTATGAGTATTATTAAAAAAGTAGAAGAAATAATTAAACAGGCAATAATTAATGCCGGATACGAAGTAGATAAAGTAGTATTAGAAATAAGTGGTAGACCTGATCTAGGTGAATACCAAATTAATAATGCTTTTAATCTAGGAAAACAAAATCATTGTAATCCAAGAGAAGTTGCAGAAAAAATAGTAGCTGAACTAGAAAAAGAAGCTATATTTACTAATATTAATATAGCGGGAGCTGGATTTATTAATATAAGTTTTACTGATGACTATTATGTTCAAGTAATGAATGAAATGTTATCAGGTATTGAAAATAATATTGATAAGCATAATAAGAAAAAAGTATTCCTAGACTATGGTGGAGCTAACATAGCTAAAACACTTCATGTAGGTCACTTAAGACCAGCTGATATTGGGGAAGCTTTAAAAAGATTAGCTGTTACACTAGGATATGACACAATTAGTGATGTCCATTTTGGTGATATTGGTCGTCAATCTGGTATGGTTATCTATGAAATGATGGAAAGATTTCCTAATTTAGTATATTTTAAAGAAGACTACAATGGTGAAGAAGAAGAATTACCAATAATGAAAGAGGATCTTCAAGAAATTTATCCAACTGCATCAACTAAGGCTAAAGAAAATGATGAAATCATGGATAAAGTACGTGAAATCACTATGCAAATTGAAAATGGTCATAAAGGTTACTCGGCATTATGGGAAAAAATTAAAAAACTTTCAATTGAGGATATTAAAGAAATATATGATAGATTAAACACTACTTTTGATTTATATGAAGGAGAAACTGATTGCTACCCATACATTCCAGAAGTAATTGAAATATTAAAAGAAAAGAATATGATATATGAAAGTGAAGGAGCTTTAGTAGTCGATACTATAGAAGAAACTGATACTGAACCGATGCCACCATTAGTAGTATTAAAAGGAAACGGTGGTACAGTATACCAAACAAGAGAACTTGCGACACTTTTATCAAGAGTAAAAAGATTCAATCCTGATGAAATATGGTATTTTACTGATAATCGTCAAGAATTATACTTTAAACAAGTATTCCGTGTAGCTAAAAAGTCTGGTATCGTTCCCGAACATACTGAACTTAAATTCTTTGGTTTTGGTACTATGAACGGTACTGATGGTAAACCATTTAAGACTAGAGATGGTGGAGTAATGAGCTTAGTCGACTTAATGAAGATGGTTAAAGAAATAATAATCAGTAAAATTAACACAGATTTAGTTAGCGAAGAAAATAAAGATGCAACAGCAGAAAAAATATCTATTGCGGCTTTAAAATATGCAGATTTTTTACCATATAGAAGTAAAGACTTTATCTTTGATGTTAATAAATTTGCTGACTTTGATGGTAAAACGGGTCCATACTTACTATATTCAACAGTAAGAATGAATTCATTATTAGATAAATCAAATGAAGATAGAAATAATCTAAAGGTAACTAAATTAAACGGAAGTGAAAAAGATACAATAAAAGCTTTAATTGAACTTCCAGTAATTCTAAATAGTTCTTTTGAAGATAAATCATTAAATGATATAGCTGATTATCTATATAGACTAACAAGTACATATAATAAATTCTACTCAGAAAATCATATTCTAACCTGTGAAGATCAAGATTTAAAACAAACTTGGTTATCTCTAACTAAATTAGTTTATGACACAAATATCTTACTTCTAAACATTTTAGCTATGGAAGTTCCAGAAAAAATGTAAAAAATATTGCTTTTTACATAGAATAATGATATAAGTGTAAATGATAAAAAAGAAACAAATTTTTTAAATATATAGGAGGAAATACCATGAGTATTAAAAATATGACTAAAGATGAATTAGAGTTATTATCAAATAAAGATATAACTAACCTATTATTAGAGGAAAAAGGAAAACAAACAACTCCTGATTTATTCAAAAAAATTATTAAACTATTAGAATTACCAGAATCAACTTTTGATAATAAAATTGGTGATTATTATACATCATTAACTACAGATAAAAGATTTATTCTATTAGAAGATGGTAAGTGGGATTTAAGAAGTAGACATACATCTGATAAAGTAATCAAAGTTATTGACGAAGATGAAGAGGATGAAGAAATCGAAGAAGAAGAAATAATTGAAGAAGAAACTGATGATTTTGATTCTGTTGAAAATGATGAAGATGATTTAGATGATGACGATGATGATTTAAAAGATTTAGTAGTATTAGATGAAGATGAAATGGAGATTGAACAGTAATCTCTTTTTTTCTTTAAAAAAATTGAAAGGACAAATATAATATGATAAAATTAAAGTAGAAAGGAGTATAGCATATGCAAGAAAGAAATATTGTAACATGTATCATATTAACTATTGTTACTTGTGGTATTTATGGAATAGTATGGTTTGTTGGATTAACAGACGATGCTGCACGAGCTAATAATAATCCAAACTTTTCTGGTGGAAAAGCCTTATTGTTAACATTAGTTACTTGCGGAATTTATTCGATTTATTGGTACTACAAAATGGGTAAGGAACTATTTAATGCAAAAGTATCAAGAAATATTATGACTTCGGATCAATCAGTATTATATTTAGTACTTGGTTTATTTGGATTTGGTATTGTTAACTACTGTTTAATGCAAAATGAATTAAATGAATTAGCAAAGGTAAGTGCATAATAATGAATTAAAATATAAAACGATGTTAAGAGAAAATGCTATAAAAGTAGTAAAAAAACTAACACAATGCATTTATTAATAGATATAATAAGCGGATTAATAATTAAAGGATTTTGAATATGCAACAGAATTTATATAAATTATTTGATACTAAAAATAAGAGAATAATAGTAATTTTAGTTTTAATTATGCTAATTTTGTTAATATCTTTTTTATATTATAGATTTTATAGCTTATATCGTATTGGTATACCTTGTATTTTCCATGAGATAACGGGATTATACTGCCCTGGTTGCGGAATAACAAGAGCATTATTTTCACTATTTGAGTTAAATATAAAAAAAGCGCTGCAATATAATATTTTAATATTTATATTGTCACCATTTCTATTATATTATGTAATTATCAGCATTAAAAATTGGTTATTGTTCAAAAAACAAACAAAAATCATAACTAACTGGATATTATATATAATATTAATAATAACAGTTTTATTTGGTATATTAAGAAACATAAGTTGTTTTGATTTTTTAAGACCAGTAATATAGTTAGAAGACTACAAAAGTAGTCTTTTTCAATTTTTTTAAATTATTAAAATCAATATTAAAATAATATAAATAGTGTTATAATAGAAAAGAAATATATGAGATAAAGGAAGGTGAAATGAGTCAAAGCTCAACCATTATATGAAATTTATAGATAAAATAAAAGAACAAGCTAAACAAAACAAAAAAAGAATAGTTTTACCAGAAACTATGGATGAAAGAGTATTAAAAGCTGCAGAAATAATCATAAAAGATGATTTAGCTGACATAATCTTAATTGGTAATGAAGAAGAACTAACAAAGAATGATATTTTAAAATATGCTACAATTATAAATCCAGAAACGAGCAGTCTAACAGAAAAATATATTGATAAATTAGTTGAACTAAGAAAAGAAAAAGGAATGACTAAAGAAGCAGCAGAAAAAATATTAAAAGAAGATTATATGTATTATGCATGTATGTTAGTTTTAGATAATAAAGCAGATGGTGTAGTGAGTGGTGCCTGTCATTCAACTGCTAATACTTTAAGACCGGCCCTTCAAATAATAAAAACAGAACCAAATACTAAATTAGTATCTGCATTCTTTTTAATGGTAGTACCTGATTGTACATATGGAGAAAATGGAACATTTATATTTGCAGATTCTGGATTAAACCAAAACCCAACACCAGAAAAACTAGCAGTAATAGCTGGATCAAGTGCAAAGAGCTTTGAAAAACTAGTTGGAACTACTCCATATGTAGCTATGCTTTCACATTCAACTAAAGGTAGTGCTAAACATGACGATGTAGATAAAGTGTTAGAAGCTACAAGATTAGCTAAAGAATTTTACACTGAATATAATATAGATGGAGAACTTCAATTAGATGCTGCCATAATTCCAGAAGTAGCAGCATCAAAAGCACCAAATAGTAACGTAGCAGGTAAAGCTAACGTACTAGTATTCCCAGATTTAGACAGTGGTAATATTGGTTATAAACTTGTTCAAAGACTAGCTAAAGCAGAAGCTTATGGACCGCTTACTCAAGGGATTAATGCCCCAATAAATGACCTATCAAGAGGGTGTAGTGTAGAAGATATTGTTGGAGTAGTAGCAATTACTGCTGTTCAAGCACAAAAATAGATACAAAATATAAAAAATATGTTATAATATAAAAACGCGAAAGAGCTAGCATATATTAAATGAAAGGACTGATTTTATGATAGATAGATTAGAAGCTATAGAAAAGAGATATCAAGAAATTCAAGCAGAACTAGCTAATCCTGAAATATATAGTGATATGAATAAAATGAAATCATTATCTAAAGAAGGTAGTGATTTAGAGGAAACTGTTAATACTTATAACGAATATAAAAAAGTTTTAACAGGAATAACAGATACTAAAGAAATGGTAAAAGATCCTGAAATGGGTGAATTGGCTAAAGAAGAATTAATAGAATTAGAAGAGAATAAAGTGAGATTAGAAGAAAAACTTGAAATCTTGCTTATTCCAAAAGATCCTAACGATGGTAAAAATGTTATTGTTGAAATTCGTGGAGCTGCTGGTGGAGATGAAGCTAACATCTTCGCTGGAGATTTATATAGAATGTATTCACGTTATGCCGAAAAACAAGGATTCAAAATTGAGTTAATTGATGCTGAAGAAGGGGAAGCTGGAGGTTTCTCACAAATTGAATTCATGGTAAAAGGTGATGGAGCATATTCAAAATTAAAATATGAAAGCGGTTCTCATCGTGTTCAACGTGTACCTGAAACTGAATCCCAAGGAAGAATTCAAACTTCAACTGCTACAGTATTAGTAATGCCAGAAGCAGAAGATGTTAATATTGAAATTAATCCAAGTGATTTAAGAATTGATATCTATCGTTCATCAGGATGTGGTGGTCAAGGAGTTAATACAACAGACAGTGCTGTTAGAATTACTCACTTACCAACTAATACAGTAGTAACTTGCCAAAATGAAAGAAGTCAAATTCAAAACAAAGAACAAGCTATGAAAGTATTAAAAGCTCGTTTATACGAACAAGAACTACAAAAACAAGAAGAAGCACTAGGAAACGAAAGAAGAAATAAAATAGGTACTGGTGATAGAGCCGAAAAAATAAGAACTTATAACTATCCACAAAATCGTGTTACAGACCATAGAATTGGTTATACTACAAACAATCTAGATAGAATAATGAACGGTGCTTTAGATGAAATTATAGAAGCATTAATTACAGAAGATCAAAAGAGAAAACTAGCAGGCGATAATAATGACTAAAAGTAACATAATTTGCATAAATTGTGGAAACGTTCAGATAAGAACAGACATTAATTTTCAAACAGATAAAAACTATGTGTTTCTAAAGGGAAAACACAAATGCCCAATCTGTACAAGTTTCACATCACAAGTCGCAACTAAAGATGTAAAAATATTAAGAAAAAAACTAACAGAAAATTGTATTACCAACCAAGATAAAAAAGTATTAGAATTAATTCAAAGGTAGTTTTATGAAAGTAGAAGAATTAATAATTTATGGAAAAAAACATGTTCATTCAACTTTTGCTAAGATGTTATTGGCTGATTTATTAGAAGTTAATCCATTAGAATTAATAAATCATTTAGAAGAAATTGTTGAATCTAATAAGGTTGATGAATATAAAAATAAAATTGAATTATTAAAAGCTAATAAACCAATTCAATATGTAATAGGTAATGTTAACTTTTATGGAAATAAGTTTCAAGTAAATAAAAACGTATTAATTCCTAGATTCGAAACTGAAGAATTAATTGAAAATACTCTTAACTTAATACCAGAAATATTCTCTACAAAAGATTTAAAAGTAATCGATTTAGGTACAGGTTCAGGATGTATAGGTATAACTCTTAAAAAGAAAGTACCAGAGTTAAATGTTACTTTACTAGATATTAGTTATGAGGCTCTAGAGGTAGCTAAACAGAATTCAATAAATCTAAATACAGAAGTAACATTAATTCAAAATGATATGTTAGAAAACATAAATGAAAAATACGATATCATTATTTCTAATCCTCCATATATAAAAGAAGAAGAGGAAATTCAAAATATCGTAAAAGAAAATGAACCACATCTAGCACTATATGCTGGGAAAGATGGATTAGATTGTTATAAGAAAATATTAAATGAAGCCAAAGAATGTGTTAATAAAACATTTTTGATAGCTTTTGAAATAGGGGAAACCCAAAAAGATGAAATAATATCTTTAGCTAAAAATAGTTTTCCACAAGCTACAATAATAGCTAAAAAAGATATGCAAGAAAGAGATAGAATGATATTTATCTACCAAAAAGACTCTAATTAGAGTCTTTTACTTTGCACCATAATCAGCACCTTTTAATAAATAGAGAAAATAATTAATTTCAGTTAAAATATTATCAAAAAATACAGGTTCAACTATAAAGTAATAATTTTCGTTCAAAATCCCATCAATCAGCTTACCAATAAAAATTCTGAAATTATCTACCAAACTAATAGCTTCTTCATTAAGTACTTTTAAGGTATCAGGGCTTATCATAGCATCTCGATACTTTTTTAGTAGATTAGAAAAAGATTTACGATAATTATCAGCATTAGTAATAATATTAGTTTGACTAGGATCAGAAAGCCCACTAATAAACTTAGTAGTTTTAATTAAAGAATTTAAAAAATAGTATTCAAAATTAACTATATATGTTGGATCAGCACTAGTTCTTTCCTGTAATCTTTGTAAATCGCTAATATAAAGACCTGCTTCTTCAATCATATAACTATAAATCAAAGGATAAGAATATGAAAACAGATTAGTATTTTTCAAAGACTCTCTTACATACCCACAAAATTCAATAAAATTATTAGTAAGCTCAATTGCATCACTATTTAAATTATTTATTCTACTAATTATCTGTTCATCATAACTAATTCCTTTAATATCATCAAATCCAGCAAGATTTTCCTCATCAGTAGTTAAATTAGTATTAATATCAATATCAAATAGTTTCTCAGTAAGTAATTCTGTATTTAAAGTATAATCTGTAATAAAAGAATCACTTTTAATAATCTGATTTGGAACTCTACCTTTAGCCAAATCTACAGCTTCCATACCTAATTCTTCATATCTTTTGCCAAGAGCTTCAGCAATATCCATTACTTCTTTATTATTCTTATAAAATGAAAGTTGAATATTTAAACAAAACTCTCTAATAGTTCGTAAAAAGAAAAGATGATTAATAAGAGATTGAGAAATATAAGTAGTATCATTTATCATAACAACACCTCATCTAAATATATGTAATGAAAATAAAAAATGAATAAAAATAAAAACTATCACCCTATATAAAATAGAAAAGGTGATAAAATGAAAAAAATTATATTAATAATAGTAATCGTATTAACTATCTCAACATTAACTAAAAAAACAGAAGAATTAATAATACCAAAAGAAGCTATAAGATTTAGAGTAATCGCAAACAGTAATAATGAAATAGATCAAACTACTAAGTTGTTAGTAAAAGATAAAGTTCAAGAACAGATGCAAAAAGACTTAAAATATACAACCAATTTAGAAGAAGCTAGAACTAGTTTAAGAGATAATATAAGTAATTATGAAAATATAGTATTAAATACTCTGAATAATAATAATATTAAAATGGATTATAATGTAAATTATGGAATGAACTATTTTCCACAAAAGGTTTATAAAGGTGTTAAATATGAAGAAGGATATTATGAATCTTTAGTAGTAACCTTAGGAAATGGCCAAGGCAATAATTGGTGGTGTGTTTTATTTCCACCATTATGTCTATTAGAAGCTGAAGAAACAGAAGAAGAAACTGATGTAGAATACAAGTTTTTTATAAGCGAATTAATAGACAAATATCTAAAATAAGAATATAATATACGCTAAAGAGGTGAAACCGTGGATAGACAAAACATGCATATACATTCAAAATACTCTTGGGACTGCGAAAAATGGGGCAAGATGGAAATTGAAGAAATAGCTAAAATCTTATATGAAAATGGTATCAGATATGGAGCTATTACTGACCATGTTGAATTTGATCGTGAACCATTAGCCTTCGTTTTGACTAAGTTCAAAATAAGAAATCTAGAAATTGACAGAGCTAACGAAATTTATGAAGGAAAAGTAACATTACTAAAAGGTGTTGAAATATCATCACCACATCTATATAAAAATAAAGTGAAAGCACTAAATGAACTAGAACTTGATTTTATGATGGGAAGTATTCATAAAATTCAAAGAAAAGTAACAACGGATTTTGATCGTATACATGCTAATTATTTGTATTACTATGAAATGATAAAAATGATAGAAGCCAATCAAATTGATGTAGTTGGACACCTCGACTATGTAGATAGGTATCATGGGAAAGATTACAGTTCAATCTATCAAATATCAGATATAATTAAGCTAATCAATGAAAAAAATATGATAATGGAAATCAATACATCTGCAGCTAGAAGAACTAATAGTAAAACCTTTCCAAGTAATGAAAAATTATTCACATATGCACTAATGGGTGGTAATGAAATTATGATTGGAACTGACGCACACCAATATAGTGAATTACTAGATAACCTAGATAGTGGAGAAGAAATAGCCAATAGGCTAGGTTTAAAACCAGTAATATATCAAAAAAGAAAAAGAATAATTATTTAAGTTTCTTACATATCCTTATGTAGGAGGCTTTTTTTATGTCATTAATAGTTATTTTTATCTTAGCAGTAGGACTAAGTATGGATGCATTTTCATTATCACTAATATATGGAACATTAAATCTAAAACCACGTATGCAAAAACTAATGAGTGTTATGGTAGGTATTTTTCACTTCTTTATGCCACTACTTGGTTATAAAATTGGAGAATTAATATTAAAAGTAATTAAAGTAGATCCAGATATACTAGTAGGAATAATATTTATAATATTAGGTATTCAAATGTTATTATCTTTAAAAAAGGATGAACAAATAAAAATATTAGTAGGAACAATTTCGATAATATTTTTTGCTTTTACTGTTAGTATAGATAGTTTTTCTATTGGAATAGGATTTGGGGTCGCTAATACAGAGATGATATTACCATGTATAATATTTTCTTTAACTAGTGCTATTTTTACATATATGGGTGTTATTTTAGGTAAAAAATTATCAGATCATTTTGGTAGTATCACAACACTAATAGGATCAATTATTTTACTAATATTAGGTATTAGTTATATTTTATAATAATTAAATATTTTCAGTGCTTTCTCTAGCGATCTATGATATAGTATAATTAGTAAGAACGAAAGTTTCAAAGATAAATACAATATAGTAGAAGTTACTGGAGGTAAGTATGAAAGTATTAAAAATTAATGGTGGAAAAACTCTTTCTGGGACTATCCGTATTAGTGGTGCTAAAAATGCATCAGTTGCTTTAATACCTGCGGCTATTTTAGCAGATGATGAAGTAACGATTTGTAATGTACCAGAAATTACAGATACAGATGCTCTAACAGAAATATTAGAATATTTAGGAGCAGATGTAAAAAGAGCTAGTGAAAGTATTTTAATTAATCCAAAAACCATAGAAAATAAAGAAATTCCTAAAGAATTATCAACTAAGTTAAGAGCCTCATATTATTTTATGGCAGCATTGTTAGGAAAATATAAATATGTAGAAATGTATTTCCCAGGTGGATGTAATATTGGAGCTAGGCCAATCGATCAAACACTAAAAAGTTTTAGGGCTTTAGGTGCAACAATCGAAGAAGAAGATAACCATTATAAAATATATGCAGATGAATTAGTTGGTGCCCATATTTATTTAGATATGCCAAGTGTAGGTGCAACTATTAACGCGATATTAGCAGCAGTAAAAGCTAAAGGTGAAACAATTATTGAAAATGCAGCTAAAGAACCAGAAGTAGTAAATGTAGCAGTTTTCTTAAATGGAATGGGTGCTAAGATTACTGGCGCAGGAACTAGTGAAATTAGAATAAAAGGTGTAGATAGATTAAAAGGTTGCTATACTGAAGTAATACCAGATAGAATTGAAGCTGGGACATATGTAATTGCAGGTGCTTTAATTGGTAATAAATTAAAAGTTGATAATATAATACCTGAACACATTGAAATGTTAACGCTAAAATTAAAAGAAATGGGTGTTAATATTGAAATTGGACCAGACTATGTAATAACATCAAAAACTGATAATTTAAAACCAGTTAAAATAAAAACACAAGGTTACCCAGGGTTTGCAACAGACTTGCAACAACCAATAACAACACTTTTAACCCAATGTGAAGGTATTTCAACATTGGAAGAAACAATCTATGAAAATAGATTTCAAAATGTACCATATTTGAATAAATTGGGTTCAAATATAGAAATAGATAATAAAAAGATAAGGGTAAATGGTAAGACAAATCTTGTGGGAACAAGAGTAGAAGCAACAGATTTAAGAGCTGGCGCATGCTTGGTTTTAGCAGGATTACTTGCAGATGGTACTACTGAAGTTACAAATATTGAACATGTATTAAGAGGATATGAAAATATAGTTCAAAAACTTACAGAAGTAGGTGCTGAGATAGAATTAATAGAAGAATAATATTCTTCTTTTCTTTTTTTATAAAATGTGATAAAATATCCACTACCTAAAGGGGGATTATGATGAATTGGGAATTAATAACTGAAAAAGTACTAGAAATATTTGAATTGCAACAACAACTAATATCTAAAATGCAAAAAATAGAAATTAAAACAATGTTGGATAGAAACAATAAGTATAAAGACATGAACTCCTTAAAAACAAAAAAGTTAAACAATGCACTACTAGAAAACCAAATTAGAATAACTCCATACCAAATGATTATTTTTAATAAAGTAAATATATTAACTAACAGTAATTTTAGAGAAGCCTTATATGCCCATATGCCTAAAAACTTAGAAGAAGCAAGTAATTATATAAATGAATTAATAGAAAAATTTGAACTAGCACTAAACTCATTAGAAATAGTTATAGCATTAGAAAAATTATCAACAGTTGAATATAGTGAAGTTGATTTTAGTAAAAGTATTTACTCACATAAAGTAGATTGCGAAAACAATATATATTTGGAATGTGTACCAAATATAGCTAGGGATGGAGAACAAGGATTTAGAAACACAGTAAATTCAAGAATAAAAGAATTTAAAGAATCATTAAGTCCTGATGAAAAACAAAACTTATTATTAGAAATGTTTACTTTATCATATGATAGAAATGCATTTGATTTTATAAATGGCTTAAATATAGTAAATACGCTATCAAATAATAATAAATATACAACAGAACAATATGTAGCAGAATCAACTAGATATGATATATATAAGATGGTATTAATAGATATGGATAAACATGCATTAATGATATCTCCACTAGAAAAAATATATGAAGAATTTAAAACAATCTTAGAAACAGATTTATACAAAAAAGTAATTAAAAAATAAGTCTAAAAATGCAAAAATTAAATAAAATAAGAATAGAGAATATCTATTCTTTTTTTGAGGTGAAAAATGAAAAAGTATTTTAAATATGTGGTTTTTTTATTAATAGTTATATTAATATTTTTAATTTATTATTTATTTAATAACAATAAAATTAATTATATCGCCTTAGGTGATTCATTAGCTGAAGGAATAAATCCATATGGCGAAGTTAGTTATGGTTATGCAGATTATTTTGCAGAAGAATTAAAAGATAATAACAAGCTTTCTTATTACACAAAAAAATATACTGAAAGCGGTTATAAAACTACTGATCTTATTAAGGAATTAGAAATAAACAATCCACTAAAAAAAGATTTAAGAGAATCAGATTTAGTAACAGTATCTATTGGAGCCAATGACTTTTTAGATAATTTTAATATAAAAGATTTAAATATAAATGAAATTTTAAAACTAAAAGAAAATATTACCAACATATTACCTAATTTAGATAACTGTATTAAAGAAATTAGAAAATATGCAAAAGAAGATATAATAATTATTGGTTATTATAATCCTATACCATTTCTATTTAATACTAGTGGTGATGATTTAGATGAACTATTTGCTTATATAGATGATGAATATCAAAAAATAGCTATAAAATATAAATGCAAGTATATTTCCATATACCAGCTTTTTAAAACAAACACTTCTTACTTACCCAATCCTTCTGATATTCATCCAAATTTAGAAGGATACCAAAAGATTGCAGAGGAAATAATAAAAAATTATAATGATTAAAAAATACTTGAAAAATATGACTATTCTTGCTATAATAAACTAGCATTTAATTACTATGGCTTTAAATGTAGTCATGGCGAAGAGAAGGCTCTAGAATATTCTAGATAATATCTAGGTACGAAAGGAGATTATCATGAAAAAAGGAATTCATCCAGAAATGAACGAAGCTACAGTTACATGTGCTTGTGGAGAAACATTTACAGTTAAATCAACAAAATCAGCTATTAATGTTGAAGTTTGTTCTAAATGTCATCCATTCTATACTGGAAAACAATCAAGAGCATCTAAAACAGGTCGTGTTGAAAAATTCAACCAAAAATATGGTCTTGGAACTGAAGATAAAGCTAACTAGTTTTATCTTTTTTTGTTGAAAAAGAATACGTCTCAAGCTAGTTTTCCACATATTTTGTGGATTTTATGATATAATACAAAAATAATAGAGGTGATTTTATGAAAATAGGAATTGCAAATGACCATCGTGGTTATAAGTTAAAAACAAAATTAGTTTTATATCTTGAAAAAAAAGGATATGAAGTAGAAGATTATGGATGTTTTTCAACAGATTCTGTGGATTATTCAGATTATGGAATCATGTTAGGGGAAAAAGTTAGAGATAAAGAAGTTGACTTTGGAATTGCAATATGTGGAAGTGGAATTGGAATATCAATTGCATGCAATAAAGTAAATGGAGTAAGATGTGCTAAAGTAAACAATGCTAAAGAAGCCCAAATTACTAGAATTGATAATAATGCTAACGTAATAGCATTAAGTGAAAAATTGCATTTATTTGAGGCTAAAGATATAGTAGATGCATTTTTAAACACTGAATATAAAGAAGAAGAACGTTTTCAAAGAAGAATTGATAAAATAACTAAATATGAGGCTAAATAATATGAGTGCTAAATTCTTTTTATATATTTTTTCGGCAGCTATTGTTATTTATTCAATCGATTCTATAAACATAAATCAAATTTTTAAAAAAAACAAAATAATGCAAGCAAGATTATTTTACTTTATCTTAGCACTTTGTATGACTGAGTTATTAACAACATTCTTATATAATTTATTTGAAGTAGCAAAATTTGCATAAAAAGGTATAAAACTAATCTTTTTGGAAAAACTCTTAAATGAGGTGAAAAAAATGAAAAAAAGATTAGTTTTAAAACCATTTGTAATCCCAACTTTGTATTCCATCTTTGCTATAGTAGTAATTGTTAGCCTATTTTTATCAATTGAGATAATTGATGAAAAAGATAGTGAAACTTATGTAAGTGGAGCGATTTTAGATGAATATGTTCCAATGATAAGTATAGAAGAAGAAACTGTTTTAAAACCATATACAAATGAAACAGTAACAATTTCTAAAAACTATTATGATTACCAAGCAAGTGAAGAGGAACAAACAAACTCAATCCTGTATCACGAAAATACTTATATCCAAAATACGGGTGTAAACTATCAATCAGAAAACACTTTTGATGTTATAAGTATACTTAGTGGAGAGGTAATTGAGGTTGAAGAAAAGGAACTACTTGGGAAAAGTGTCACTATAAGACATGATAACGAACTAATAAGTGTGTACCAATCATTGAGTAATATTACTGTCAAAAAAGGTGAAAAAGTGACAACTGGACAGGTAATAGGTAAGAGTGGAAGTTGTGATTTAATAAAAGATTCAAAAAATAATTTACACTTCGAATTATATGTAAATGGTACTATAGCTGATCCAGAAAATTATTATAATAAAAAATTAAGTGATTTCTAAAATCATAATTCAATCTAATCTAAATATAATTTAGTAAGTTAGGTTAGGTGAATAATGAAAAAAGAAATTATAAGTAGAGTGGAAGAAATATCTGATTATATCTTAGAAACAAAAGATACAATCAGAGAAACGGCAAAAAAATATAAAATTAGTAAAAGTACAGTTCATAAAGATATAAAAGAAAGATTAAAGGAAATAGATATTAAAAAATATAATCAGATTAGATTAATTCTAAATAGTCACATAGAAACAAGACATATTCTAGGAGGACAATCTACAAAATTGAAGTATGAAAAGTTAAAACTAAAAAACGAAGGGTGATAACATGCGTGATATTGGAATAGACTTAGGAACAACCAATATATTAATTTATATAAAAGGTAAAGGTGTAGTTTTAAACGAACCAAGTGTTGTAAGTATTGATACTAATACTAAAAAGGTTCTAGCCGCTGGAAAAGAAGCAAAAGAAATGTTAGGACGCACACCTGGAAAAGTAAAGATAATAAGACCAATGAAAGATGGTGTTATAGCAGATTTTGAAACAACAGAAGAAATGTTAAGAATCTTTATGAAAAAAGCACTTGGAAAAAAGTTGTTATCAAAACCACGAATTTTAATATGTTGTCCATCCAATATCACAGGTGTAGAAAAGAATGCCATTAAAGAAATGGCAGAAAAAATGGGAGCAAGACGTGTTTTCCTAGAAGAAGAACCAAAAGTTGCAGCTGTTGGTGCAGGAATAGATATTGCTAAACCATCAGGAAGTATGGTTATAGATATTGGTGGTGGTACTACCGATATAGCCATTTTATCACTAGGCGGAATTGTTACAAGTGATTCCATTAGAATTGCCGGAAATACATTTGATGAGGATATAGCCAATTATATTAAAAACAAATATAAAGTAATAATTGGTGAAAAAACTAGTGAAGATATTAAATTATCAATTGGAACAGTTTCAAAAAGTAAAAAAGATAAAATTCTAGAAATAACTGGGAGAAGTGTATCAACAGGACTTCCAGAAACGATAACCGTAACTAGCGAAGATGTCCAAGAAGCGTTAAAAGATAATATTAAAAAGATAATAGCATCAGTAAAGAAGGTATTAGAAAAAACTCCACCAGAGCTTGCTGCAGATATCTCTGGAAAAGGAATAATATTAACAGGTGGAGGAGCTTTAATAGACGGTTTAGTCGAAAAACTAAGGAAAGAATTAAAGGTTCCAGTGTATATTTCCGATAATCCATTAACTAATGTTGCTGAAGGTACTGGAATACTTCTAGAAAACTTACATTTAATAGATGAATAAAGACTTTAATAGTCTTTTTTTCTTTTGATTATAGACAAAAATATGATATAATTAAGTGGATGAGGTGTAAGTATGCTAAATAGTGACATCGGTATTTCTTTAAAAATTATTATAGTAACATTCATTTTTAGTGTATTAATAATGCCAGTGATGAAGAAAGTGGCACATCATATTGGTGCCATTGATATACCAAGAAGTAGTGAGGGGAATAGGCATATTCATAAAAAACCTATACCAAAGCTTGGAGGAGTAGGAATCTTTTTGGCATTTCTATTTGGATACATGTTATTTGGACAACACAGTATAAAAATGAATGCTATATTAATAGGAAGTTTTATAATTGTATTTACAGGTATGATAGATGATATAAGTGATTTGCGTGCTTCAAGGCAGCTAATTGCTCAACTGGCAGCAGCGGCTGTAATTGTATTTTATGGTAAAATTGTCCTAACGGATATAACGGCATTTGGACATTATTTCAATTTTGGTCCATTTGCTGAAATAATATCAATGCTTTTTATAATCGGATGCATTAATATAATTAACTTAACAGACGGTTTAGATGGATTAAGTGGTGGTGTAACATCAATATTTTATATAACTACTGCTATAATTTGTTTTTATCAAGGAAGACTTGGAACTTTAGAAATGACATTAACACTTTTAATGTTAGGGGCAACACTGGGATTCCTGGTACACAACTTTTACCCAGCTAAAATATTTGCAGGTCAATGTAGTATGTTTATGGGTTTCATGATCTCAATCATATGCTTATTAGGATTTAAAGGAACTGCACTAACATCACTATTTGTACCAATTGCTATATTAGGGTTACCAATTCTAGACACCCTATTTGCAATAATTAGAAGAGCACTAAAGGGACAACCAATATTTAGTGCCGATAGATGTCATTTCCATCATCAATTATTGGGAATGAACTTTTCACATAGAACTACAGTGCTTATTATTTATTTAATCAACATATTGTTTGCTTTGACTTCAATTTTCTACGTCTTAAAAGATCCTTTAGCGGCAAAGGTTATATATGCAATTCTAACAGTCATTGTAGTATGGTTTGTCTGTTATACGAATATTATTACTGAAAAAAAACCACCTAAGTTGAAAGATATTAAGAGAAAAATACAAAAAAGAAAAGAGAAGTAATACTGCTCTTTTTTTGTAGGAGGATTTATGATTAATTTTATCATTTATGAAGATGAAAAGAAGTTTAGGGAAAAATATATATCAATTATTCTAAAAATTGTAGGAAGTATGAAAATAGCTTATAGAATTATTGAATTTGATAAATATGATAAAACTACCCTCACAAAAATAAAATCCTTAGTAGGAAAAAAAATTTTTATCCTCGATATTGAAGTACCGGGAAAATCGGGATTAGATCTAGCACGTGAAATAAGAAAAAATGGTGATTGGAAGAGTCCAATGATTATAGTAACAACACATGAACAATTAAAAAATGCAGCTTTTACTAGTAGAATGCTAATGCTAGACTTCATATCAAAATTTTATAATTGTGAAGATAATTTAAAAGAAACACTAATATTAACTTTTGACATCATAGAAAGTAATCCATCATTAAATTTCCAATATAATGGTGAATTGTATCAAATACCATATGAAGATATTTTATTCATAGAAAAAAATGTAGATGATATGTATTCAACAGTTGTAACGAGAGAATCTAAATTAAAAGTAAAAAAGATGATTGGAACAATAGAAGAAGAGCTATCAAAAGATTCTAGATTCTTCAGAACACATCGAAGTTGCATAGTTAACATAGATAATATCACAAGTATAGAATTAAGAGCATGCATAATGCACTTTGGAGATATTGAGACGCCATTATTATCAAGAGATAAAAAGAAGGAATTAAAAATCAAGTTAGGAAAAGTTCCAAAGTCTCAATCTAAGAAGGAGGAAGTAAAAGTATGATGAAGTTTTTAGAAATCTTTATTGGCTGTATAATAATGTGGCTAGCAGCATATTTAGTAGGTAATATACTATTTCAAGAAAAAAACAAATCTAACATATTAAGAAAAATCTTTGTTATCATAATTTCTTCAATATTATTAACAGGTTTAAATATAGTAAATTCAGAAATACTAGGTGGCACAGTAAAAATATTATGCGTATATAGCTTACAATGTTTATTCTATAAGCTGATGTTCAATAAAACGTTAGCTAAAACAATGGTTATATCATTGATTTTATATATATGTTTGTGTGCGTCTGAAGTAATAATAGCATTAGTAGCAAGTGTAACCTTAAATAACATACATTCTTCATTAGAATTTTTAAAGAACACCATAGTTATAAATGCATTAGTTTCATTATCACTATTAGCAATTGTTAGAATGATTAAAAAATGGTTAATTACTTTTGTAAATAACAGTAAATTTGAAGGTAAAAATAATTTGTTAATACTTTTCATTATATTAATAACAATAGCATTACTAGTTTACAAAGTACCAGTAACTAATTGGAATTTTAATTTTGAATTTATAATAACAATGATTATATCATTATGTTTTTGCATTATAGGAATCTATATGTTAAAGCAAAAATCTGATATACAAAAAACAATGTCAATGTATCAACAACTTGCCGAGCATTCTAACATAACCAATAGCGTGCTTGAAGAATATAGAGTAGTTACTCATGAACACAAAAATCAACTACTAATTATTAGGAGTATGTTGGAAAATAAAGACAAAGAAATAAATGATTATGTTGATAACCTATTAGAAAAAAGGGAAGCAATTAAATATAAATGGATTGGGGAACTAAATCATTTGCCTTTATCTGGTTTAAAGGGACTAATAAATTACAAAATTTTAGAAATGGAATCGCTGAAATTAAATAAAGTAATATCAATTAGTAAAGAAGTTTCAAAACTAAAATTAGACAAGCTGCCTATAACCCAAAAAGATAATTTATATAGTATTATCGGTATATATTTAGATAATGCCATACAAGCGGCAAAAGAAAGTAAAACAAAAGAAGTTAATATAGATGTATACAAAGAAGAAAAAGAATTAGTAATAATTATAGCTAATACATATAAGGGAAAAGTAGAACTAGAACAAATTGATAATTATGGTTATACTACAAAAGGAAAAAATCATGGTGTAGGATTACATATAGTAAAAAATATTTTACAGAAAGAAACTATATATGTTTCAAAAAGATATTTGTTAGATAACTATTTTGTCCAAGAGATTAGAATTGATTTAAATGCAATAAAGTCAAAATAAAAACTACCAAATGGTAGTTTTTATTATCTTTCAATCATCTCTTTTGACATAGTTGGTTCATCAAGAACTAGCATTACACATGCAGCAGAAGCAGCACCAGCAGCAAGAATTCCAACACCTGATAAAACCATTGCTAATAATTTTTTCATCTTTAAATCCTCCTTATATTTATTTACTAAACACATAACCTTCATAATTCTTATATGATAAATTAAACACCTTATAAGTTAAAGGGTGTATTAGTACAGATTCAAGCAACATTGATGTAGTAATAACATTTTGTATAAATACATTATTTGTGTAGAAAAACACAACAACATATATAAAAGCAAATAATAGAGTCAATAATTTAAACTTAATGCGCCTATTTTTTCTAACAAGAGGTCTTTTCTTAGTATCAGCAGGAGCATATAGTATAAATACCAACACACAAATACTAATTATTAAGTAATGAATTATATAAGGTAACCTCATATATATACATAAATACGGAATACCTATAAATAAAATGCTAGAGGAAACCCAACACATCCAACTTTTACTTGCATGTATACCAAATGCAGCAGCTCTTAGAATATTAAAGAATAATAATACAATAACAGCTTCTTTAAAAATTCCTAATAACAAAGTAGCAAATAAAATTACTACCACTTTAGTTAAAGATAAATATATAGATTCCAAACCGTATCTTATTTCATCCATCTTAACTTTGTCATAATCAGGATAGATTTCGTTAATCATATTTAAAGATTTATTTATAACAAAATTTTTAATCATAAAATACTCCTCTACATTAGCTAAGCAAACTATAACATGCCTAAAAACTAAAGAAACTTAGGCTGAACCAGACAGTGTAAAAGAGCTCATTATAATGATAAAGTTAACTTTTAATAAATTATTTTTACCGAAAAACACTAAAAAAATATATTTTATAAAAAAATAAAAAAAAACAAAGGAAATGATGTTAAGATAAACGTGCGCAAAAAAA
>JAZOBJ010000026.1:0-2781 GCA_045595895.1 Candidatus Scybalousia sp.
ACTTTTTCTTTTAATTCAATTTTGAAAAGTTCTTCATCTACTATATCGAAATCTTTTTGTGCAATTTCTTGAACTGGTTCAACTTCTTTTATTTTCTCTACTTTTATTTCTGTTACTTTTTCTTTGGTTTTTAGATTTCTTTGTTTCTTTGTTTCTTCAAGTAACTCATCTAATTTAAAGATTTGTGTATTAGACATATCTTTTATTTTATCTAGCTCTAGTTTTTTTGTTTTTTCTAATTCTTTTTTATTTTTAAGACTGAAAGCAAAATCAAATAATAGTAAGGTTACGAAGATAGAAATTAGGATTTGAGGTGTGGAAAACACTTTTTGCCAAATTCCTAATCCACTGATTTTGTGGATAACTTTTCCAACAACTTGTGTTTTAGCTATCGGTGTATCTTCACTGTTGTTAGCATCACCTTTTGTTGTTAAGAAGTTGTTATCAATTTTCACAACTCTGTGGGTAATAAAACTTTTATCTTCATAATAAGTAATAATATCGTTTACTTTATAAGTATCACCTATTTTTACTATTATGACATCATCAATCTTAACTGCATTTCCCATACTTCCTGTTGTTACCTTGAATAATGTATATCCAAAGTAGTTAGAATAGTTGTTACCAGAAATTTGCATTTCTATTTTGCCGTATAGTAAGACAAGTATTGCAAATAACACAATACCAGTTAAAATATTGACTATTAATTTTACTATTTTTTCAACTACTTTAGCCATACTTCCTCCATTATTCGTTATAAGGCACAATTTCTTCAGAAGTATATTGAGTTAAATTTACTTTTACTGGAATGGTAATGTTAGCATTTTTATCTAGCCCTAACTCACTATCCTGTTCACTGTTTTCATCATTATTATTCCATGTTAGTTTAACTCGTAATGTTTTTGTTTGTCCCTCTTTTATTTCTTCTAAATCAAGTACACCAGTATATTCATCTTTACCAGTTCTAATAACATCACCTTCGGTAAGATCAATAACCTCTGACTGTATAAATTCATAATTCTGTATTATTGAAAAATCTAAGTTGACTGTATATTTTACTGATACATTTGTATCTTTGGCATCTATCACTATATCGAAGTAGCAACTTCCACCAGGAGCCAATTTATTTTCATTTATATTTTCATCTGTTGTGTATTTGAAATTGGTAACGTCAAACTGTTTAGTTGAACCGGTTACACCAATATCATTAACAGTTATTACCCATTTAGCTAAATCTTGTTCTATTAACGCAACACCTTCTGTTTCGAATAAAGCATATGAGTTTTGAATAACTGATACTGCCATATATCCTGTTAGTAATGCTATTATGATATAAAATACATTCTTTAACTTTCTCATAGTTCTTCAATAACTTCTATTTCTTCTTGTTCTTCTTTTGATGATTCCTTTAAATATTTAACTTCATTAATAACTGCAAATACTTCATAAACAATTATTAGGATTGTTGGGAAAATGATAAAGAACATATATCCCCATTTAGATTCAATGATTGAAAGGATTGTCCCTAATACTGGGATAGCTGTAGCACTATCTGCTTTTCCTAAAACGTATGACATTGAAATTTTATCATCATTTTGCATAGTTAATGTTGCTTCAGTAGCAGTTACTTCTACTTTCTTAGTTACTGTTCCAACATTTACCACTGTTTCTTTAGAACCTGAATCATAAAAGAAAATGTCATCACCTGGATTTATGTGTTTATGATTTGTTTTTTTAGTTATTAATAATGAACCTTCACTAAAGTCTGGTTCTAGAATATCTGTATCTACTGTAAAAATAGAATACTTTCCAAATTCAGCTACTCTGTATTTATTAAATGATAGTAAACATACCGTTGTAAATATTGCAACTACTATCCAAATTGCAACTAAAACACTTATTATCTTATTCTTCATATTATCACCATTATAAATGTACCATAATTATCGACTTTTCGCAACAAAATAGGACTTTTTATGGCAAAAAAAATAAAGTTAAATTATTTAACTTTATCTTTGTGTTTTAATTCTTTATAAACTTCATAATATTTTTTCAAGTCATCATGTTGAAATGGCCATTCTTTAGCTCTTACTTTATCAATTAGATTAGTAAGTTCACTTCTTAAAATTTTATCAAGTTCATCAGAATAATGCATTTGCATTTTGTGGTAGTTATATTCACCACGGTCTAAAACTTTGAATGAACCATCAGGAAATACTCTTAAGTCTAGGTCATAATCGATATATTTAACTGCATTACCATCAATTAATGAAGGTGATGCGATATTACAGTAGTATTGAATACCATCTCTTTTATATTGACCTATAATGTTATACCACTTATCAGTGAAGAAATACATTACTGCTGGTTCTCTAGTTCGCCAACTTCTGCCGTCAGCCTCTATTACCTTAGTTCTGTTATTACCAAAAATTAAGCAATTTTCTTTTACATCTAAAAGGATTGCTTCTTCCCATACTTTATACAATTGTTTATTATGTTTATAACAGTGAATTAGGTAATGGCCTCCGATTTTTAAATTATCCATTCTAATTCCTCTTTCCTAGGTGTTATTATACTAGATAAATTAAGATTTGTAAAATAAAGTTGGCATTTATCACGAAATATGTTTTGGTTTTACGTAAAAAAGAACTCAAAAGAGTTCTTTATAAACAAAAAAAATACCTTGGCGACGTCTTATTTTTGCGATTACTATCGTCAGCGCTGAAGAGCTTAACTTCTGTGTTCGGGATGGGAACAGGTGTACCCTCTTCGCTATTGTCA
>JAZOBJ010000027.1:0-19799 GCA_045595895.1 Candidatus Scybalousia sp.
ATTTAAAAAAAAATATATTTTTCAACATGTTTCACGTGAAACTATGATTTTAAAATAAATATTTTTAGAGTAAATGTAATATTACATCATAATAATAATAGTTTATATTTAATGCACTAATGACAATATTAAAATTAATTAATGTTAAATATACACAATTCAGTATAAAAAGTGTTTATTATAAATATAAACTACGATTTTTGGTAAGAAAGTATGTTATTATAGTAAAAATTATTTCCTGGGAAATAATTTTCCACAATGTTTCACGTGAAACATAATAATTATTCACAAAAATGTGGATACAATATCTAATAATTTTAGTTTATACACAAAAAATGATTGTTTTTTTATTTAAAATATAATAATATATTTATGGTGCAATAAATATTGATGGAACCAGGTCAGGATTGGAAGATAGCAGCCTTAACGTTTAATATTTATGTGCACCTTTTTTGTGGGTGATTTTATGAAAAATGATGAATATTATATGAATTTAGCTTTAAAAGAAGCTAAAAAAGCATATTTAAAGGGTGAAATTCCAATCGGAGCAGTAATTGTTAAAAATGGGCAAGTTATTTCAAAGGGATATAATTTAAAAGAATCAAAAAAAAATGTTATTAAACATGCTGAAATAATAGCCATAGAAAAAGCTTGTGCAAAACTTGATAATTGGCGTTTGTTGGATTGTACTATATATGTAACGATGTTTCCATGCCCTATGTGTGCAAGTGCTATTAATCAATCTAGAATTTCTCGTATTGTGTATGGAACTATTCCTGAATATGTAAATAAAGAGGTTGTGGATAAGATACTTTGTGATAAAAACTATGGTTTACCTGTGGAAATCGTAGAAAAAGTATTAGAAAGTGATTGTGTAAAACTTTTAAAAGATTTTTTTGTTGAAAAAAGGTAATAATTGATTCAAATTATTACTTTTTTAATGGTATAATATATATGTATATTTTGGAGGTGTATTATGTCTTATCAAGCTTTATATAGAAAATACAGACCATCTACTTTAGAAGATGTAATTGACCAAGATGTAGTTATTCAAATACTTAAAAATGCTATTATGAATAATAAAGTATGTCATGCATATATGTTTTCTGGTCCTAGAGGTATAGGTAAAACTTCAATCGCTAAGTTATTAGCTAAAACTGTTAACTGTTTAAATTTAGAAAATGGTGATGCCTGTGGAAAATGTGAAAATTGCATTTCTATTAGTAATGGATTTAGTTCAGATATTATAGAAATAGATGCAGCTTCTAATAACGGTGTTGATGAAATACGTGAAATTAAAAATAAGATAAATTTAGTACCAAATCAACTTAAATATAAAGTCTATATTATAGATGAGGTTCATATGTTATCAATAGGTGCTTTTAATGCATTGTTGAAGACATTAGAAGAACCACCAGAACATATTATATTTATTCTGGCTACGACTGATCTTCATAAGGTTCCTAGTACTATTATTTCAAGATGTCAATGTTTTGAATTTAAACGCATTAGTAATAAGGGTATTATTAATAGATTAGAATACATATGTAAAAAAGAAGATATTAAAGTAGATAAAGATGTTCTTGAATATATTGCTGAATTATCTGATGGTGGATTAAGAGATGCGGTTGGAATGCTAGATAAACTTAATGCTTATTCAAATTCTAATATATCTATGGCAGATTTTGAAAAAGTAAATGGTATTGTATCTAAACAACAAAAAATAGATTTTCTAAATTCTATACGTGATAAAAATGTTGTTGAAGTTATTAAATTTATTGATGATATTTATGATAACGGTAAGGATTTAGTTATTTTTGTTCAAGATATGCTACAGTTATGTAAAAATTATAGCATTAGTTATTATATAGAAGATGATAGTAGTTATGATATAAATTTCTTACTTGAATTTTCAAAAATTTTAAATGACTTGCTTAAAAATATTAAACTTATATCTGATGTTAAAACTATTTTAGAAATTAATATATTATCATTCATGGGTAGGGATTGTGTAAAAACTGTGGAAAAAACAAATGCAAAAAAAACAATTCAAACATCAAATGTTAATGATAATAATTCTCAACAATCTAAAAATATAGCTAAAGTAGAAGAAAAAAGTGAGGAAAAAATTATTTCCCGGGAAATAATTTCTACTGTATCAACAATAGATAATGATTTAGTTAAAAAACAAAATAAGCAAATTATCAATAATTGTTTTGCTAGAGCAGACAAAAAAGAAAAAAGTTTTTTTGAATCTAATTGGTCTAAATTAAATGACTATGCACTTGATAGTGAATTTGGTGCAGCGGCATGCTATATTTCAGATGGAACTATAAGAGCTGTTGGTGAAGGTGAAGTAATAATTTCTTTTGGTTATGAATCAATGGTAAATAGAGGATTTAATTTATTAGAAAAGGTTCAAAATTTATTAGAAAAGATTTATAATAAACATTATGATATTGCTTTAGTTACTAATGAAGAATGGGAACAAGAAAAAGCTGATTTTATTGCAAATAAAAATAATAAAGATGCTTACCAATATGTTCCACTTGAAAAAGTAGAAAAGCAAGAAGTAAAATATATGGAAAATGATGATTCTATTACATCTCAAGCAATTGAATTGTTTGGTGAGGATATGATATCAGTTAATTAGGAAAGAGGGATAATATGAATATACAAGCTTTAATGAAACAAGCACAAACTTTACAAAAAGATATGATGAAGGCAAAAGAAGAAATTGATGGAATGACTTTCACAGGTACTAGCTCTTTTGTTAGTGTTACAGTTAAGGGAACTAAAGAAGTAGTAAAAGTTACTATTGATAATGACGATATTTCTAGTGATGATAAAGAAATGATCGAAGATATGTTAGTTATTGCACTTAATGATGCATTTAAACAAGTGGATAAAATGACAGAACAAAAAATGGGTAAATTCAGTAATATGATGCCTGGTGGATTATTTTAGGTGTTAGTATGTATCCTAGTAGTCTACAACAATTAATAGATTCTTTTAAATACTTACCTGGTATAGGTGAAAAAACAGCAGAAAGATTAGCTTTTGCGGTTATGGATATGGATGAAGAACGAGTGGAACAATTTTCTAATAGTTTATCTAAAGTAAAAGATACAATTCATCGTTGTCCTATCTGTAATGGTCTTACTGATATGGAAAAATGTTTAATCTGTAATGATAAGAGTCGCGATGATGGAGTTTTATGTGTAGTAGAGGATCCAAAGTCAGTATTTCTTTTTGAAAAACTTGGTCTTTTTAAAGGAAAGTATCATGTACTAAAAGGATTAATATCTCCACTTGATGGAATTAATCCTGAAGATATTGAACTTGAGAAACTTATTGATAGAGTAAAAAAAGAATCTTATACTGAAATAATTTTAGCTTTTAAACCAAGTATTGAAGGTGAAACAACCTCTTTATATATAAAAAGAATCCTTGGTGATATGAATATTTCTATTACTAAGATAGCTAGTGGAATTCCAATCGGTGCTGATATGGAATATATTGATGCTATGACTTTAGAAAGAGCACTTATGGATAGAAAAAATGTAGAGTAAGAATAAAATAATAATTTCTTCATACCTTTTAATAGGTGAATAATATGAAGAAATTGTTTAGTTTATTAAAAAAAATAATATTTAGTTTTGTGGTACTTTATGGGTTTAATACAATAGCTAGTAATTTTAGTTTAGTTATTCCAATTAATATTATTACAGTATCTCTTATTACTGTACTGGGATTACCTGCATTGTTTTCGTTGGTTCTTTTATTAGTTATTGCTTTTTGAGGTGATGAAGTGTGTTTGAAGTATATAAGGACAAGCAGCCTTTATTTTATGAAGAAATTATAAATAGTATTAAAAATAATAAAATAAGTCATGCTTATATGATAGAAACAAATAATTATAAAGAAAAAGATGAGTTGATTATGGCTTTTATAAAAGTGTTGTTTTGTAAAAGTCATAATACTGATTTAGATAATTGTTGTGAATGTAATATTTGTAAGTTAATTGATAATAATAGTTTGTCTGATTTTATGGTTGTAGAACCAGATGGAAGTTGGATAAAGAAAGATCAAGTATTAGAAATAAAAGAAAAATTTAAAACTACTTCATTTCAAAATAGACCGCGTATCTATTTAATAAAACAAGCTGATAAATTAAATAAGCAAGCAGCTAATTCGTTGCTTAAATTTTTAGAAGAACCAGAGGGTAATGTAATAGCTATACTTGAAACTGATAATAGATATAAAGTATTAGAAACAATCCGTAGTAGATGTCAAATACATACATTAATAAATAAGGATAAAAAACGTGAATTTGTTGATTTTGACTTACTTTTGAGTATTATTAAAGTACTTGAAAACAAAAGGATGCATGCTATTAGTTATTTACCTATTGCTTTAGAAAATGATTATCGTAATAAAGAGTTTTGGATAAATATTTTTAGGGAAATGATAGATATTTATGAAAATGCTATTCGAAAAAGAGAAAATTTGAATTATAATGATTATGAAGAAGTGTTAGATTTTATTATCAACAATAATGATGTATCTAGTATGATTCATAAAATAGATGTACTTTTTACAACTATTAGTAGATTAGATTATAATTTGAATATAACGATGATGTTAGATCAATTTATTATAGAATTTATAGGAGGTGAGATAAATGTATAATGTAGTAGGTGTAGTATTAAATGAAAAAGGTAAAACTTATAACTTTTCTACTAATAATTTAGAACTTAAAAAAGGTATGAATGTTATTGTTGAAACTGAAAAAGGTCTTCAGTATGGACAAGTTGTAGTTAGTCCATATGAAGTTAGCGCTGATGATATTGGTTTTGAACTTAAAAATGTTATTCGTATTGCGACTAAACATGATGAGAAACAATATCAAAAAAATAAGAAGGATGCTAATGATGCATTATTAAAATCAAGAAAAATAGCTGAAGAACTTGATCTTGAAATGAGAATTATTGATGCTAATTATACATTTGATCGTAATCAATTATTATTTAATTTCTTAGCTGATTCTAGAGTTGACTTTAGAGAGTTTGCGAAAAAGTTAGCTCAAGTTTATAAAACTCGTATAGAACTTAGACAAATTGGAGTTAGGGACAAAGCTAAGGAAATAGGTGGTATTGGTCCTTGTGGTAGATTTTTATGTTGTAGTACTTTTTTAACAGATTTTAATAGTGTTTCTATCAATATGGCAAAAAATCAAATGCTTGCATTAAATCCAACTAAGATAAATGGTGTTTGTGGAAGACTTTTATGTTGTTTAAACTATGAAGATGAAGTATATACTGAAATGAAAAAAGGTATGCCTAATATGGGACAGGCTTATAAAAAAGATGGCGTTGAAGGTAAGGTGGTTTCGCTAAATCTTATTAAAAGAACTGTTACTATAGAGACTAAAAATAAAACTTTAGTAGAGGTAGAAGTATAATGGAAGTATTAAACGATTTAGTAGGTTATAAAGATTTGAAAATTTTTCAAAATACTGATTGGTTTTCTTTTTCATTAGATTCAGTTTTACTTCCTAATTTTGTAACACTAAATAAAAATGTAGAAACAGTAATGGATTTAGGTTGTGGTAATGCTCCTATTCCTTTAATTTTAACTACTAAAACAGATGCTAAGATTATTGGGGTAGAAATTCAGAAAGATAGTTATGAACTTGCTAAGAAGAGTGTTGAATATAATAAACTTTATGATAGAATAGAACTTTTAAATATGGATATGAAGGAGTTAAAAAACATTTATTCTAGTGATAGTATTGATGTTATTACATGTAATCCACCATATTTTAAGTATTTAGAAACTAGTAATCTAAATGATGATGAACATAAAATAATAGCTAGACATGAAAAAATGATTACATTAGAAGAAATAGTTGTTTTAGCAAGATATTTACTTAAGAATAATGGGGTTTTAGCTATGGTTCATAGAACAGATAGATTAATTGAAATAATTAGTTTATTTGAAAAATATGGATTAGAAGTTAAAAAGATTAGATTAGTTTATCCTAAAGTTAATACTGAATCTAATATGGTTTTAATAGAGGGTAAAAAGAATGGTAAAGTGGGATTAAAAATACTACCACCACTTTATGCACATAATGAAGATGGTAGCTATACAGAAGAAGTTTTAAAGATGTTTGAATAAAGGAGAAAACAATGAACGAACAAAAACACAGGCAGTTAGTACAAGAAATGGTAGTTCCTCATTTATCTGGAAAACTTTTTATATCAGATGCAGTAATATGTATAAGTCAGACAGATACTATGAAATTATTATATACGTTGAAACATGAGTTATCTAGTAATAATCAGTTTTTACGTGAGGAGTTAAGACATGATTATACTATTCAAGCCCATGAGAATTTTTTAATTAAAAATTATAGATTTAACTTTTCGTTAATGCCTTATGCAAATAGACATGGTATTGAGAAACAATTAAGAAAAATGATAAACGAATAGGTGATATTATGAGACAAGGAAGTTATGATGATAGTCCAAGTTTATATTTAATTCCAACTCCAGTTGGTAATATGGAAGATATTACGTTACGTAGTATTAATACATTAAAGATGGTTGATTTATTATTATGTGAAGATACAAGAGTTACTTCTGAACTTCTTCATAAATTAGATATTAAGAAGAAGTTAATTCATAGTGATGATCATAACGAAGATTCTTTAAAAGAAATGGTACTATCTAAACTTCAAGAAGGACTTAATATTGGGTTGGTTACTGATAGGGGTACTCCTATTATTAGTGATCCTGGTTATAAAATAGTTGAATTTGTGTCTCGTAATGGATTTAATGTTATTAGTTTACCTGGTCCTACAGCGTTTGTGCCAGCTCTTACTATGTCTGGTATTAATCCATCGCCATTTTTATTCTATGGATTCTTAAATAGTAAGGAATCAAAGAGAGTAAAAGAACTTGAAAGTTTAAAAAAATTACCGTATACTATCATCCTGTATGAAGCACCACATCGAATTACTGATATGCTTAAATCATTACTTTTGGTATTTGGTAATCGTAATATATGTTTATGTAGAGAAATAAGTAAAAAATATGAAGAAGCTATACGTGGTACGATAGGAGAAGTATTAGAGATTTCTGATACTTTAAAAGGGGAAATGGTAGTAGTAGTTGAAGGTAATCTCGAACAAGAAGATTTTTCAACAATGACTATCTTAGAGCATATTAATCTTTATTTGGAAGATGGTATGAGTGAAAAAGATGCTATTAAAAAAGTAGCAGTTGAAAGAGGTATTCCTAAGTCAGTTGTTTATAAGGAATACCATATAGATAATTAGAAATTATTTCCCGGGAAATAATTTTAGTGTTTCGAGGTGATAAAATGAAGTTAATAGTGGGACTTGGTAATCCAGGTCGTGAATATGAAAATACTCGTCATAATATAGGTTTTCAAACTATAGATAGATATGCTAGTAAATTAGGTGTATCTATAAATAAATCTAAATTTAATGGTTTATATGGTGAAACTATGATTTCTGGTGATAAGGTTATCCTGTTGAAACCTCAATCATATATTAACTTAAGTGGTGAAGTTATCCGCAAATTTGTGGATTTCTATAAAATTAATATAGATGATATTTTAATAATTCATGATGATTTAGATTTAGAAGTTGGTACCTATAAAATTAAGCAAAAAGGTTCTAGCGGTGGACATAATGGACTTAAAAATATTGAGCTTCATTTAGGAACTCAGGAATATAAAAGAATTAAGATAGGTATTTCTAATAATAAGAATATTGATACTAAAGATTATGTTTTAGGAAAATTATCTAAAGAAGAAGAAGAAAAATTAAATGAAGTAAAGAATACTGTTTTAGATATAGTAGATGATTATTTAAAAGTATCATTTTCTGATTTAATGGCAAAATATAATCATAGATAGATGGTGATATGGTGAATTTATTTCATTCAGATATTCCAATTAAAGATATTAAAAATATAGCCTTGTCTGGTCTTACAGATGAGCTTTTTTGTCGTTATATAGATACAGTTTATAAGAACAATAATGAAAGTATTTTGATTGTTACTTCAAGCTTGTTTGAAGCTAATCAATTATATGATAGTATTAGTAATTATCAAGATAATGTATATTTGTTTCCAATGGATGATTTTTTAACTAGTGAGGCTATTGCGACTAGTCCAGATTTAATGGTTAATAGATTAGAGACTATTAATTCTATTCTTGATAGTAAAAAGTGTGTTGTTGTTACTAATTTAATGGGTTATTTAAGATTTTTACCTACAGTTTTAACTTATAAAGAAAGTATTAAAACAATATCTATTAATCAAGATTATGATCAAATGGAGTTTGCGAGTTATTTAAGTAGTATTGGTTATAAAAGAGAATCTTTAGTTACCAAGACTGGTGAATTTGCAGTTAGAGGTTTTATAGTGGATGTATTCCCTTTAGGAAGCGAACATCCAGTTCGTTTTGAATTCTTTGGAGATACGATAGATTCAATTCGTTCTTTTGATGAAGATACTCAAAAATCAATAGATGGTTTAGATAATATTACTATTTATCCATACAGTGAGTTTATATTAGATTGTGATAAAGATGTAGTTGAATATAAACAAAAGTATTTAAGAAAGTATTCAAGTGTTTCATCAATTTTAGATTATCTAGAATCACCAATAGTTTTTTATAAGGATCAACCACAATTGGAGGTTGCTTACCAAAATATTTTAAAAGAAACTGTTGAGTACCGTAGTGAAAAAGATCAAGATTTTACTGGTGACTATATGTTTGATTTTTATACTCTTTCACCTAAGTCACTAAATCATTATTTAACTATAGATAATATTTTAAAAGATAAAAGTGTTAATATATATTATTTTGATAGCAAGGAGATTGCATCTTTTCATGAGAATATTGAAGCAATTAATAATTTTATTTCAGAACAGTTATATCTTAATAAGTTAGTTATTATTTATCTTAAAGAGATACAAGTTAAGAATTTCGTTAAAGAGTTAACATCTCCATATACAATAACTGATGAAAAACATGTAGAAAAGGGTCATGTTAATATCATTAAGAAACCTATGAATAAAGGTTTTATGTATAAAGATATTGTGGTATTAACTGATAAGGAATTATTTAACTATCAAAGTGTTCGTAAGAAATATAAAACTAAGTTTAAATATGCTTCTAAGATTAGAGATATTAAAAAGTTAGAAATAGGTGACTATGTAGTTCATGCTGTTAATGGAATTGGTGTATATAATGGTATTAAAACTCTTAATCATGGGGAATTAGTAAAAGATTATATAGAGATTATTTATGCTGGTAGCGATAAACTTTATATTCCAGTAGAGAAGATTGATTTAATTAGTAAGTACTCTGGTAATGAGGGTGTAAGTCCTAAGATTAATAAATTAGGTGGTTCTGATTGGAATAAGATTAAAGCTAGAGTTAAGAGTAAGATTCATGATATAGCTGATAAATTACTTCGTCTTTATGCTGAAAGAGAAATGAAAGAGGGATATGCTTTCTCAGTTGATACAGAACTTCAAGCTCAATTTGATGGTAGTTTTGAATATACTGAAACAAAAGATCAACTTTTAGCTATTGAACAAATAAAAGAAGATATGGAAGCTAAGCATCCAATGGATAGACTTTTATGTGGTGATGTTGGATATGGTAAAACTGAAGTAGCTTTTAGGGCAGTATTTAAAGCAGTAATGGATTCTAAACAAGTTTTATATTTATGTCCAACAACGATACTTTCTAATCAACAGTATCAAAATGCTTTAGAAAGATTTAGAGATTTTCCGATTAATATTGGGTTATTAAATCGTTTTACTACTCCAAAAGAAAAGAAAAGAATTCTGGAAGGACTTGAAAATGGTACGATAGATTTCGTTATTGGAACTCATAGATTACTTAGTAATGATATTAAACCTAAGGATTTAGGGTTACTAATTATCGATGAAGAACAGAGATTTGGTGTTACTCATAAAGAAAAAATTAAAGAATATAAGAGTAATGTTGATGTTTTAACTCTTACAGCTACACCAATTCCTAGAACATTACAGATGTCGATGATAGGTATTAGAAGTTTATCTTTAATAGAAACACCACCTGTAGATAGATATCCTGTTCAAACATACGTAATAGAAGAAAATAGACAAATTATAAAAGATGCGATTTATAAAGAAATGTCTCGTAATGGTCAGGTATTTTTACTTTATAATAGGGTTGAAAATATTGAAAGAAAAGTATATGAAATTCAAAATTTAGTACCTGAAGCTAGAATTGTGTTTGCACATGGACAATTAACTAAAGAAGAACTTGAAGATAGAATGCAAGCTTTTATAGACCATGAATATGATATTTTAATATGTACAACGATAATTGAAACAGGTATAGATATTCCTAATGCTAATACATTAATTATTTTAGATGCAGATAGATTTGGCTTAAGTCAACTTTACCAGATACGTGGTCGTGTAGGACGTAGTAATAAGATAGCTTATGCATATTTAATGTATTCACCTTCTAAGATGCTTAATGCTGCAGCTGTTAAAAGACTTAATGCAATTAAAGATTTTACTGAACTTGGTAGTGGTTTTTCTATTGCGACACGTGATTTATCTATTCGTGGTGCTGGAGATATTCTTGGTAGTGAACAAGCTGGTTTTATAGATACTGTAGGAATTGATTTATACTTAAAGATGTTACAAGATGAGATTGATAGATTAAAGGGTATTACACCAAAAGAAGAGATTATTCAAAATGAAAAGCCTTTATTAGATGTTTCTACTCATATTTCAGATAATTATACTGAAGATGATAACTTAAAAATATCTATTCATAAGCAAATTAATACTATTGATTCATTAGAAAAATTAAAAGAAGTTCAAGCTGACTTAGAAGACCGTTTTGGAGCGCTCGATGAGACAATTATCATATATATGTATCAAGAATGGTTTGAAAAGATGGCTAAAGAACTAGAAATTGAAAAAGTAAATCATACTAGAAATTCATTAGACTTGGTTTTTAGTAAAGAAATAACTACTAAAATTGATGGTGAAAGATTATTTATGGATGCATTTAATATTACACCAATGTTTAGATTTAAAATGTTACAAGAACGTTTAATTATTATTCTTGACACAATTAAGTTAGAAAAACATTATGTTTATTATTTAGTTGATTTACTTAGTAAAATTAGGATAAAAGAATAACTAGTATAACTGGTTATTTTTTGTTGACAAACTTCTTAAAATATTATATTTTTAATAAGCACATTTATTTTGTTGTGTGGATAAATATATAAGAAATTATATTAATTTTTGTTTTTATTTCTAATAAATAAAATTGTTCGTAGAATTAAATAGGAGGAATAAAATGTTAGATGAAAATATAAGAGGTACTAATGCAGTGATTGTTGAAACTTTTGATAATAATTGTCATGTTTTATCATTAGTAAGTATTAATGGGCAATATTATTTACAGCATGATCAAGATTCTAAGTTGATTACAAAACTTATAATTAAACCAGATTTTTGGGCTTTTTTTAAGCATGGTGGTTATACTAATGGTGTTGATATGTTAAAACCAGTTTTTAATTCATGCAAAAAAATATTAGCTATGAATTATTATATTGATCCTAATATTTTTGAGATTTTAATAGATAGTGATTTAATTTCTTATAGTAAAGCTATGGCTGATTTATATGATTTGCCAGTTTCTTATAGTAGAGATGTTAAATATCACCATAATGATTACAAAAGAACTAAGAATAAGGAATTAGTTTTAAATAAAATGCGACAAGGAATTTTTAATTAATAGTTTCAATCTTTTTATATTTATGTTATGTTTAATATAGGAGTAGATAATATGAAAACATATGAAGATAAGAGAACTATATTATGTGATATGGCAGAATTATATTTGGATTCTAAGGATACAGGATATGTTGAAATAAATGATGGTGAATTAAGACCAACAGATATTGATTCAAAAAATTTCTTATTGTTGATGGCTTTAACTTTTCCAAATGATGGTTCTAATTATTTGGCACATGGACTTAATATTGACCAAGAAACTCAAAATGATTTTGTAAATAAAGAATTTGAAAAAATTATGTCTTTAAAATGTGATATAGTTCAAAAAGGAAAGATAGTTTTACAAGATGCATATGATTATTTTAATAATAAATATGATGATATTAGTTATGAGGAAATAGAAGAAATAGCTAAAAAGTTATATAATATGGGAATTCGTATTTAAATTTGACTAATTTTTAATAAATTGTTATGATTGTGTAAGAATAAAAGGATTGATAAGATGGATAAAGACTTAGTAAAAATGTTTAAAGAAAAGAATAAAGCTATTTTAATTACTAATTTAAAGTTTGATTTAGAAAAGAATTTAGATAGTTTGTTAGATACAGTTACAAATATATTTAATTTAGAATTTGATACTGCTATTAAGAAAATTATAGCTATTTTAGAGGATTCTGAGATCAGTAATAGTGAGAAGTTTATTACTGATTCTATTAATAAGATGAAAATGAAGAGTTATAATAAAATTGATGAGTTATTAAATTTTAAGAAAAGTAATTTGATAGAAAAAATAGATAATTTAGAGTTTGAGGAAGAGTGTTTGAATGAATATTATGATACTGTTTTAAATACTACTAAAGAATTTAAAGAAAAATTAAAAGAGGTTTCAATTATTGATGTTCAAGAAGAAGGTTTAGAGATATTAAATGAATTCGTTATAGAACATGTAGATGAATCTAAAGAGGAATTAGCTGTTAGTCGTGTTACTGATTATTTGAGTAATCGTTTATATGGAAAACTTGAAACTAAGATACATATGGAACTTATGTTAAGAGATAATAACTTGATAAATAAAGCTAAAGAAAGTTATTTAAGATTTCAAGAAATAACTAGTAGAACTATAAAAAATTAGTATAGAATAATTTCTATACTTTTTTTGTATAATCCTTTAAATTTTTCTAACACTAAAGATAGAAAGAAGGTTAGATATGAAGGCAACGGGTGTTGTTAGAAGGATTGATGATTTAGGTAGAATAGTTATTCCTAAAGAAATAAGAAGAAACTTTAAGATTAATGAAGGTGATAGTATTGAGATCTTTGTTGATAATAATGGTATTGTTTTAAAGAAGTATTCACTTTTAGATGATATGGTAGAAATAGCTTCTAATCTTGTAGATGTAGTTAGAAAAATATATGGTAAAAATGTTATTATTACTGATAAAGAAAGGGTAATTGCAGCTGTTAAAGATTTAAAAAGTGAGTATTTAGGTAAAGAGTTAACTAGTAATATTAGGGATATAATTGAAGATAGAAGTGAATATTTAAGTAGTAGTGATTCTTTAATAGTTATTGATAGTGAAAGTTTGGTTAATTATTATTTAGTTCCAATAATAGCTAATAGCGATTCTTTAGGAAGTGTGATTCTAATTGGTAATGATATAACCTCTGAAGATAAGAACTTAGTTAAGTTTATTACATCAATTTTAATAAAAAATGTTGAACAGTGATGGTTTGTGTGTTATAATCTAGTTCATAAATGTGAAGAAGGAAAGAGTTATTGGAATTCTATTTAAAGAGAGTCTAGTTAGGTGAAAGTAGACATAGAGGAACAATAATAAATGGTTCTGGAATAGATAAACTGAATATTTTAGGTTTATACGTTACTCGCGTTAAGAGTTTGAGAGTATAAGTTTTTACTTATAAATTAAGGTGGTACCGCGATTATTCGTCCTTATGGGTGGATAGTCGCTTTTTTGTTTTTTTAGGAGGTAATTATATGTACAGTGATTATTATTTAATACCAATATTTGATTCTTTTTTAAAAATTAAAGATTGTGATAATAGTTTTATTAGTTTAGCTGAATATACTAAAAAATATTTGCCTAAATTATATAAACTGGAAGATGAAAGGATTGGGACTATTTGGAGTGGTAATGCATCTGCTCCACTAACTATTCAACAAAAAAATATGATTACATCAATTGAAAATAAAATGAAAAAATTAGCAGATAAAATAAATATTCCATTATTTCTTCTTGTTGTTATGGATAAAAATGGTAAAGTATACGAAATTGCTACTAAGCAGGAAATATATTATGCTTATGGTTATATGTTATCAGTAAGAAAATGTTCTAAGAGTGTATTTATGGAAAAATATTATTCTACATATGTATCATGTATAAAGAATTTTTTTAATAGAAAGAATTTTAAATTGATAGAATTTCCGATTCAAAAAGTATTAAAAAGATAATTAAATATTGTTGAGGAGTTGTTATTATGGCAAGATTATTTGAAAAGATTAGTTTTGAACAATTTAAAAAGGATATTTGTGATGATAAAGAGTTATATGAATCATATAATATTCCAAAAAGAAGTACTAAAGAAAGTGCTGGATATGATTTCGAGGCAATAATGAATTTTACTTTAAGACCTGGTGAAATTAAAAAAATTCCACTTGGAATTAAAGCTGATATGAATAGTGGTGAAGTATTGTTTCTTATAGTTAGAAGTAGTCAAGGATTTAAATATAACGTACGAATGTGTAATCAAGTAGGCGTTATAGATAAAGATTATTATAATAATAGTGAAAATGAAGGGCATATGTGGATTAAGTTAGAAAATCATGGGGATAAAGATTATGTTGTATCTAAAGGTGATAAAATCATTCAAGGATTATTTATGCCATTTCTAACAGTAGATAATGAAGAAAATATAGAAAAAGTTAGAACTAGTGGAATTGGTTCTACAGATAGAAAGGAAGATTAAGATGGAAAGATATTATATTTCAACAGCTATTGCTTATACTTCAGGAAAACCTCATATTGGAAATACTTATGAGATAGTTTTAGCAGATGCGATAGCTCGTTATAAAAGATTAAAAGGGTTTGATGTTTATTTTCAAACTGGAACTGATGAACATGGTGAGAAAATTCAGTTAAAGGCAGAAGAAAAAGGTGTGACTCCTCAAGAATTTGTTGATGAAGTAGCAGGAGAAATTAAAAGAATTTGGGATACAATGAATACTAGTTATGATAGATTTGTTCGTACTACTGATAAACATCATGAAGAAATAGTTCAAAAAATATTTAAGAAAATGTATGATAAAGGGGATATATATTTAGGTAAATATGAAGGATTATATTGTACTCCTTGTGAATCATTCTTTACTGAGAGTCAATTAGTAGATGGTAAATGTCCTGATTGTGGAAGGGATGTAGAGCCTAAAAGTGAAGAGGCTTACTTCTTTAAACTTTCTAAATATCAAGATAGATTAATTGAATATATTGAAACTCATCCTGAATTTATTAAACCTGAATCTAGAAAAAATGAAATGATTAATAATTTCTTAAAGCCTGGTCTTCAAGATTTATGTGTTTCACGTACTACATTTAATTGGGGTATACCAGTCGATTTTGATCCTAAACATGTTGTTTATGTATGGTTAGATGCTCTTACTAACTATATTACTAATATTGGTTATGATCCAGATGGAAGTACAGAAGAATTTAGTAAATATTGGCCAGCAGATTTACATTTAATTGGTAAAGATATTATTCGTTTCCATACTATTTATTGGCCTTGTTTCTTAATGAGTTTAGATGTAGAGCTTCCTAAACAAGTATTTGGTCATCCTTGGTTATTAGTTGGGGATGGTAAGATGAGTAAGTCTAAAGGAAATGTATTATATGCTGATGACTTAGTAGAAGCTTTTGGGGTGGATGCAGTTCGTTATTATGTACTTCATGAAATTCCATATGCTCAAGATGGAAGTTTAACTTATGAACTTTTAATTGAAAGAATTAATAGTGATTTAGCTAATGTACTTGGTAACTTGGTAAATCGTACTATTTCAATGGTTAATAAATACTTTGATGGTACTGTTACTAATAAGAATGTAGTGGAAGAATATGATAAAGAATTAATTTCAATGATAAATGATTTAGAAGCTAAAGTAGAAAAGAAAATGGATACTTTAGAAATAGGTGCTGCACTTGATGAAATATTTGAAGTATTAAGAAGAAGTAATAAATATATAGATGAAGCTATGCCTTGGGTACTTGCTAAAGATGAAGCTATGAAAGATAGACTTGAAACTGTTTTATATAACCTACTTGAATCTATTCGTGTATGTGGTATTTTCTTAAGTCCATATTTAACTGAAACTAGTGAAAAAATTAAGAGTCAAATAAATAATACTAGAGAAGATAGAGTATACTTATCAGATAATTCTTATACTGTAGGCAAACCTGAAGCTTTATTTATGAGAATAGATAAAGATAAAAAACTAGAAGAGTTGGAACAAAAATAAATGTTTAATTTTAAGTGGTTCCTTTTGGAACTACTTTTTTTATGTAGCAAATTTAGAATTGCATAATAATATAACATAATATATAATTATATATGTTGTATTTATAATTAGTTTGGAGGTCTTTTATGTTAAAAGTTAATGATTTAAAAAAGAAATTTGTTAGACATAATTCTAAAAAAGAAAAGATAGAATTTTATGCGGATAATGGGATATCATTTGAGGCTAAAGAGGGGGAAATTGTTGGAATATTGGGTCCTAATGGTGCAGGAAAAACAACTTTACTAAGAATGATTGCAGGTATTTTGGAACCTACATCTGGTTCTATTGATTTTGATGGTTTAAATTATTCAAAAAATGAAATAAGTATAAAGAAGAATATTGCTTATTTATCTGGAAATACTAAAATTTATAATTCTTTATCAGCTTATGAATTATTAAAGATGTGTGGTGAGTTATATCAAGTTTCTTCTGATGAAATTGAAGAAAGAATTAAAGAAATTTCTGATGTTTTAAATATGAATGATTTTTTATATAATAGAATAGAAAAATTATCAACTGGTCAAACACAGAGAGTAAATATTGCAAGATGTTTGATTCATAATCCAAAATATTATATTTTAGATGAAGCAACTAGTGGTTTGGATATTATTTCAGGTCAAATAATTTTAGATTTTATTAAAAAGGAAAAACAAAAAGGTAAGACTATTTTATATTCTACTCATTATATGGAAGAAGCTGAAAATATTTGCGATAAAGTTATAATGGTTAATAAAGGTATTGTAATTAAAGAGGGAACACCTGATGAAATAAAGAAAGATACTAAAACTACTAATTTAAGAGATGCTTTTTTTGCTTTAATTGGAGGTGTTGATAATGAAAAATAATATTTTATATATTTTAAAAAAAGAATTAAGAGAAATGTTTCGTGATAAAAAATCTTTAGTAATGATGTTAATCATACCGTTTATGATTCCACTAGTTGTAATTGGGTTATCTGCTTTTTTTGAAGCGGGTATGAATAAACCAATAGAAGAATATAATAAAATTGGTCTAGCTTATGAAGTGTCTGATGTTGAAGAGAGTATACTTAAAGAAGTTGGTATTGATTATTCATTTGATACTGAACAAGTTTTAAAAGAAAAGTATGAATCTGGTGAAATAAGTTTATACGTAACTAAAGATGATACAAAATATATAATTAATGGTGAAAATAATGATACTAGTGTTTTTGCTTCTAGTTTAGTAGAAGCTTATATTTCTTCTTATAAAGAATATTTACAGCATGAATATTTAAATAATAATGGTATTATAGCAAATGATGTTATTAATATTATTAGTTTAGAAAAGAATTTAACTGAGGAAGAAAACTATTATGCAAATTATATGACAGTTTATGCGTTTTTATTTATTATAATGGCAATAACAGTATCTGCTACTTATCCAGCTACTGATACAACAGCAGGAGAAAAAGAAAGAGGTACACTAGAAACTTTACTTACTTTTCCAATAAAAAGTAGTGATATTATAATTGGTAAGTTTTTGGGTGTATCAATTTCATCATTTATTACAGGTATATTAAGTCTTATATTAGTTGTGATTTCATTATTAATAGCTAATAATATGTTTAGTATATATGATGGTGTTAATATGATGTTATCTACAAGTAGTTTGATTTTTTCAATAATTGTGATTATTGCTTATTCTTTATTAATTAGTGGTTTATGTATAGCTATTGCTAGTAATTCAAAAACTTTTAAAGAAGCTCAAAGTGCATTAACACCTTTAACATTTATTTCATTTTTCCCAGGTATGTTTGCTTTTATGGTTAATTTAAAGACAACTGCACTTTTATCAATGGTTCCATTTTTAAATTTCACATTATTATTTACTGATATAACTAATAATACTGTTAATTATCTTAATATGTTCTTGATGTTTATATCTACAATTATAATAATTACTGTTGTACTAATGATAATAATAAAGCAATATAAATCTGAAAAAGTTTTATTTTCAAAATAAATATTATATTTAAATAGTTCTTTATCTAGAACTATTTTTTTTATGTTATAATGTTATTATGATAGTAGGGTGGTGGATTTATGAAAAAAGGATTTGATAATAAAAAGTATATTAAGGTTCAAAGTGCTAAGATTAAAGAACGTTTTAAAATGTTTGATAAGTTATATTTGGAAATAGGTGGTAAGTTATTTGATGATTATCATGCTTCACGTGTTTTACCAGGATTTGAACCAGATGTTAAGATTAATATGCTTAAAGAATTAAAAGATGATTTAGAGATAATTTTCTGTATAAATGCTAATGATATAGAGAGAAATAAGACTAGAGCTGAATTTGGGATTACATATGATATTGAGGTTATGCGTTTAATAGATAATTTATCTAATTTAGGTTTTTTAATTAATTCAGTAGTAATTACTCTTTATAAAAATCAAAATAGTGTTAATAATTTTATTAATAAATTAAATCGTAATGGTATTAAAACTTATGTTCATACTTATACTAAGGGATATCCTAGCGATGTAGATACTATTGTTAGTGAAGAAGGATATGGGGCAAATCCTTATGTAGAAACAACAAGGAAACTAGTGGTAGTTAATGCACCGGGTCCAGGTAGTGGAAAACTAGCTACTTGTTTATCGCAGTTATATCACGAACATAAAAGAGGTGTTAATGCTGGTTATGCTAAGTTTGAAACATTTCCAGTATGGAATTTACCTCTAAAGCATCCAGTTAATGTTGCGTATGAGGCAGCAACAGCTGATTTAATGGATGTTAATCAAATTGATTCCTTTCATTTATCTGCTTATGGGGTAGCAGCTGTTAATTATAATCGTGATTTAACTACCTTTCCAGTTTTAAAAACTATTTTAGCTAGAATCGCTAACTTTGATATATATAGGTCACCTACTGATATGGGTGTTAATATGATTGGTGACTGTATTATAGATGATGGTGTGATAGAAGAAGCAGCTAAAAAAGAAATTATTAGACGTTATTATCAAGAAAAAGTTAATTATAAAATGGGGCTTGTTAATATTGAAGTTGTAGATAAAATAAAGGTTTTAATGAATGAATTAGGTATTAATGAATCAATGTTAGATACAGTTGATAATTGTTTAGAAAAGAGTAGGAAATGTGGTAGCCCAATTTTAGCTATAAAATTACCTAGTGGTAAAGTAGTTACAGGTAAGGAATCAGCTTTATTAAGCGCACCAAGTGCTCTGATTATTAATGCGATAAAAGTACTCAGTAAAATACCAGATAATATTGATTTACTTAGTCCTTCAATTCTTGAACCTATTTTAAAGCAGAGAATGAATAAAACTAATAATCCACTTCATTTACCAGAAGTAATGATAGCTCTTAGTGTATGTTCAGTTACTAATCCT
>JAZOBJ010000028.1:0-10227 GCA_045595895.1 Candidatus Scybalousia sp.
AAATCAAACATTAAAAAAGATTTTGAAAAGTATATAATGGATAATGTTTTGAAAAACAATATCAATTATGATTTAGAAAAATTGAATAATGATTTACAGTCGATATCCAATGCTTTTGTAGAGTGGAGATATATATTTGAAAATAAAGATTTATGCATATCTGTAGGTTTTCTCAATTTGTTTTGCGATTATTTAGATAGATATTGTCTTAATCTTATTCGCGAAAATAGTAATATAGATATGGATATTTATACCTGTATTTAAAGGAGATAGTTATATGAATAATAATATAAATAATAATATAAATGAGTTAGAAAGTAAAATTATAGAAAGTTTAGAAAAAGATAGTATTGCTAGAAATAATTCGCTATGTAATTTTATTAAGATGATTTCAAAAACTAATAACAATGAAATTATTGCAATTAATGGAGGTTGGGGAACAGGGAAAACTATATTTGCTAAACAAATGGAATTATTAGTTAACTTTGCAAACAATATAAATGATGCTGGAGAATATATAAATGAAGAATTAAAAACAAACAACTTAATAAGTATTAAGAATTTGACAACATCTGAAAAAGAAGTTATTAATAAATTATTAAAAAGCAAGGAAATACGTTCTTTTTTTGCTGGTAATCAAACTAATTGCCTGTATTTTAATGCATGGGAATATGATAACAATGAAAGTCCAATTTTATCTATTATATATAAATTAATAAATGATTTTCCTTATTTAAGTTCTAAATTTGTAGAAGAGAAAAAAGATTTGTTTTTATCAATTACTGATACTATCTCAACTAATTTGACTAATGGGTTCGTTAAGATAAGTGATTATCATAATAGTAAGGATTTAGTTGAGCAAATTGTAACATCTGAAGAATTAAAAGAGAAAGTTAATCAAATCTTTGAGAATATATTAACAGAAAATAGTAATAAAATGATATTGATTATTGATGAGTTAGATAGGTGCAAACCTACGTATGCAATAAAATTATTGGAAGAGATAAAACATTATATAAGCAATGAAAATATAATTATAGTATTAACCACGAATATATATCAACTTTCAAATACTATAAAAAAGATATATGGATACAATTTTGATGTAGATGAGTATTTGGATAAGATAATTGATTTGACAATTTCGCTTAAACCAATAGATAAAAATCAGTATGTTAAAAGTTTGGGATTAGATAATTTTGGAAATAAAAGTCATTGGTTTTCTGAAGTTACAATGGCATATATTCATTATAGAAAATTAGAAATGAGAAGTATTAATAGATTTATCAGATTAATGTCTTTTTATGAAAATCATATGATTTCATCTAGTTATAGACGTAAAAAAACTAGATATTTACTTGAATATGTATTCTTACCATACTGTTTGGGAGAACAAATATTTAATTCTAGTAATTATAATGATTTTATAAAGGGTACAGGATATGATGAATTTTATAAATATATTTCTTCAGATGAGAAAATAAAAGACATAATTGAGCAATGCATTTTTCATTCTACTCGAAAAGAAGAAAGAAATATAGAATTGGAATTAAAAAAATTATACGATGCAATATATAATTCTTCAGAAGAATATATAAGTGTAAAAATTGGAAACGAAGAAATTGAAACTTACGATATAAAATACTTTTTAGAGTTATGTTCAATGCTAAATGATTTTAATTTAAGTGAATAACATTTTAGGAACCGTTTTGAATGTAGATTTTTATATCAGGAACCATATAGGAACCGACACACTAAATAATAGGGGTAAAATAGGGTATAAATAGGTAATTCCGAATCAATCGTAATAAAGGTTTAAAAAGACTTGTTGAAATTACGAATAGTTCGTAATCAGCCCCCTGAAGAGAACATGAATGAATATATAAACTATGTAGAATTAATCAAAATTTAATTAACTGTTTTGGTATAACTATGTTATCTGGTAATCCTATCTCTATCATAGAATTATCTAAAACCGAAACATCATCTGGACAACAGCTAATCCAAATAGCGCTTAAAAATGGTTTTGATTTAACTAAATATATAGAGCCAGTAAGGAAATGATAAAAGAGATAAACTCTCTTTTTTGTTTACAAAAATCTAAAAATTGTATATAATAAATAGCCAATTGGGAGGTGGATTATATGGATACACTAAAATTAGCACAGAAAATAGTAAGAGGTAGTTATATTAATTTAAGTTCTACAGAACCATTTATGGAAACATCAGGTATTTATAAATTTACTAATGAAGATATAACTTCTTACTTTCACCACCTACAAGATAAACAGAATATTTTATCGGTAATAGGTAGTGGTAATCAAATCTTAAACTCAATATTAGCTGGTACCAGAAAAATAGATTGCTTTGATTTATCTATCTTTCCAGAATACTATTTATATCTACAACTTGCTAGTGTAATGACTCTCTCAAAAGAAGATTACATAAACTACTTTTTATCAGAAGATAGAAAAGTTTTATTTTCAGATGATTTATATGATTTGGTAAGGGTTAACCTGACAGGTAAATATAAAGAATTTTGGGATACACTATATAACTTTGATGAAGGAATAGATATTTATAACTCATTATTATTTAGACAAGATGCATGTTATGAGGATATTGTGATTGAAAGAAATCCATTTCTTCAAAGTGATAACTATGATAAATTAAAACATATATTAAAAACAGAATATATAGAGATAAATCCATCTGTTACTAATATCCTAGAAACAAAAATAAGTAAAGAATATGACTTAATTAATTTATCTAATATATTGGCTTATTATTTAAATAAAGAAGAATATATTGATTATTTAAAAACTAATTTTTCTCTTTCAACTAATGGTGAAATCATTAACTATTTTTATACTATGATTCCTGAAGTAGAGGAAGAATTTAAAAAACTTTTAAATCCTAATAGTTATATAGAAACAATTAGTGATAAAAAGTTATTAGTATATAAGAAATAAACAACCATAATTGGTTGTTTTAATTTGTAAAATAAAATCACAATGTTAGTTACATAAATTGACACTTAATAATCATTTTTTTGTCAAGTGAATGTAAAATAAAATAGAAATAACTTATTATATGATAAAATATAATAGGTGAAAGTATGAAGAAAGTTTTATTAATATTATTTTGTCTATTTTTAAATACAAATGTATTTGCATATTATAGTAGTGATCCTGAATATAATGGTGGTTATGTAATGCCAGATTTATACAATACAGGACCGATTACTCCTAAAAGTAAATTAGTTGATTTTGGTGAAAAATATCCAGAAGTTCGTACCGATACAACAAGATATTTGATAGATGCTAAATCAGCAGCAAAATATAATTATACATTTGAAGGTTTTAAATCAACAAAACAAATTATTGTTAGTGGTGTATCGAATGTTACCGTTAGGGACTTCGTAATAGATATGGGTGATATAGATCATTATGCACTAAGAGTTGCTGATTTTAATAATCAAGGAACACCAACAAATGTACTATTTTCTGATGGTGAAGTAATGGGATCTAAAGGTGCTGCCGTTGTAGGAAATGGTTATATAGCAAGAAGATTATATATACATGACTATTATGGTGATGCATTTAAGGCCGGTAACAACATAGTAATAGAATCATGTTATATAGGATCAGGTGGTATGAAAGAAGGAGCCCATTCAGATGGTTTTCAAGTTTCATTTTTTGCAGAAAATTTCAAATTATTAGGTAACAGATTTGATATGATAGCAGCAGGTGGAGCCTATAAAGCTAATGCAACATTATTCTTAAGTCTAGAAAAAGAAACAGCAAATAATGCAACATTTAATTATAATTGGTTAAATGGTGGAGGATATACTATTTATGTTTGTGAGTATGAAGAAGGTAAATTCACAAATGTATCATTCAAAAATAATATCTTTGGAAATGGTAGACGTTTTGGATATTCTACCGGTGAAATGCGTTCTAGAGTAACAGGATTAGATACATCAATATATGCAGAAGATGAAAATGTACCATTTATAGGAAGTGTTGTTTATTATAATCAAAATGGCACAAAGATAACTGACTTAAAAAATACAGATGGTAAAATAAAAATACTTGCTAATACAGCTAACTATACTCCAAATGAACAAAATATAACTTTAGTCGCTAAATTATATAACTATAAAAATGAATTAGTAAAAACATATGAGAAAGATAATACTATCATACGTAATATGACTGGTAAAGAATATTTAAAATCTAATGGTGATGTAATAAAAGAAGTAACATTAGATGATTTCCCTCAAAATGTTCCAACAATACTAGAGATAAATGATTTACCAACTAACTTAGATGGATATTATATAAAAGTAGAAGTTTATAAAAAAGGTATAACAGATAAAACTCTAAGAACTAGTAAAATAACAAATTCTAAAAAGAAAGAAATAAAGCTTATTGATTTATCAATACAATCTAAAAAAACAACATTTGAAGTTGGTGAAGTATTAGAAAAAGAAAACTTTGTAGTAACAGCACTATATAATGATGATACTTCTAAATTAGTAAAAGACTATAAAATATCAGGCTTAGGTGAATTAACACTAGGAGATAAAAATATTAATATATCATATAGTGATAATGGAATAACAGTTAATAAAAATATTAAAATAATAGTTAACAATAAATATATAGAACCAGAACAAAATCAACCTACAGTTGAACAACAACCACTACCACCTGAAAATGATGAAAGTATAAAAAATGATTCACCAGACCTTCCAGAAATTGAAAAACCAATACAAAACGATAAACCAATAATATCAGAAAATGAACAACCAGAAAAAAATGACTCAGAAAATGATGAATCTACAAATGACACTATTCAACCTGAAGATAATAACGAATCAAGTGAAATAATAGAATTACCAGATAATAAAGATGAAGATACTAATGACCAAAATAATGAAAAAAATGAAAAACCAGTAATAATAAAAAATGAAGAAACAATATTTAATCCTAAAAATGGTAAAATAGCTATAGCTAGTTTATGTGTTATTAGTAGTTCAGTAACAATATGGTATCAAAAAAGAAGATGGTAAATTCATCTTTTTTTTAATTTATATTAAAAAATCGTTTCAAACCTTTTGTAAAGATGTTATAATGATATAAAGAATAAAGGGAGGCAATATTATGGAACAAGGTGGAATGCCAGTTAGGCAAAACCGTTTTATATTTAAAGATGAGTTTTATGATAACTTAGGTATAAATAATGAAAACAACAATCTTGATGAGAATAAGGTATCTTATGATATTCCAGAAGTGCCTCTACAAGAAGAAAAAATAGAAAATGGTGGTGTTTCCCTAGAGGAGAAAGTAAAAGAACTCCCTAAGTTTTTTGGCGCTTCTAAAACAGATGCAATTGTTGAGGAACAACCTGAAGAACTAAAAACAGAACTAGAGTTACCAAGTTTTGAATTAAAGAGTGCAACACCAATTTCAGAAGAAGTACAATATGAATTACCAAAACAAGATGAAACTAAAGTTGAAGAACCACAAGAAAATTATGTAAGCTCAGAAGATTTAGTAGTACCAAACTTAATTCAACCAAAACCCCCTGAAGTGGTTAAAACATCCCAATCAGAAATAAAAACGCAAGATATAATACCAGCAGAAACTTCAAGTTTAGAGCCAACACCTATGTTCGAAAAAACAGAAAATGAGAATATTAATAACTTTAATGTTGATACTGGAATCAATACTAACTTAGAACAAGAAATAATGAAATCAAAAGTTGCAATGGAAGCTAGACCAACAATCGTCCAAAATAGTAATACATTATTAGGCGAAGAAGTACCAACAGCATATCGTGCTAGAAGAAATAATCCTACCCATGGTATTAATAATTTAAGAGAAGAAATAAAATTAGAATCTGAAAAAATAGAAACACCTAGAGTTTCACCACTTCTAAAACCAAGTAGTAGTAAGGTAATAATAACTGAAAGAGATATCAATCCACAAATTATAAATATTGATTTAGAACTAGCTAAAGAAGCTAAACTTCAAGAACGTGTTGATAATGCTGAAACAGATATCGTAATTGAAGAAAACTTCGATGTAGATATGCCTGTAACTAAATCAAACTTATTAGAAGAATTAGCTCAAAAAGAACAACAAACAGGTAAAATAAGTATCTTAGCTCGCTATGGTGATGATTTCTGTAGTAGAGATTATATAACGAATCCAGCTATAGGAAGAAATGAAGAAATTAAACAATTAATCCTAATTTTACTAACACCAGAAAAATCTGGAATATTAGTTGGTAAACCAGGTATAGGTAAAACAAGTATAGTGGAAGGACTTGCATATCGCTTACAAAGAGGAAAAGTACCAGAAGCTTTAAAAGGTTACCGTATCGTAAGTGTTAAAACAACTTCATTACTAGGAACACTTCCGACTGGTGAAACAAGACTACAAACATTAATTGATGAATTAAAAGAACTAGATAAAATAATTCTATTCGTTGATGAAATTCATATGTTAATGGGTGCAACTAGTGAATCAAGTCTAGACTTTGCTAATATGTTTAAAGAAAGTCTAGGACGTGGTAGTATCAAAATGATTGGTGCTACAACTACAGAAGAATATGAAAGATATGTTTTAAGAGATAAAGCATTTGTTAGACGTTTCCAAAGAGTAGATGTAGAAGAACCAACAAGAGAACAAACAATTCAAATACTAATGGGAACTCTTCCAAAAATAGAAAAGAACACTGGTGCTAGTCTAAAATATACAGACTACATTCAAAGTGAAATAATGGCATTTATAGTAGATATTACTACTGAGTATAAAAGAATATATGGTATTGGATCAAGATATCCTGATATCTGTATTACACTTTTAACTCAGGCCTTCTCACAAGCAGTATTTGATAATAGAAAAGATGTAAATATCTTAGATATTAGAAATGCAATTGAAAATTCTAAAAATATTTACCCAGATGTTATTAGAAAAGAATTAATTAACTTTGATAATAAGTTTAGACAACAAATTGAAGAAGAAAAAGCTATGTAAATAGCTTTTTTTGTGTTTTAGCCCACCCAACATTCCATATAAGTCATACATTAAACTAAAGGAGAGGTTTTATGAATAATATGAGATTTGACGGATATGGATATCCAGATATGAATTTAATCAGTAACTTATTTATGAACAACAACAATCAAAATGATAATATGAATGATGATATTAACTATAACATGAATATGAACCCAGATATGAACATGACTACTAATAAAGATTTAGCTAGTCCATATGAAGGTTATATTAGAGGAAACTTATTTAATAATTTATACAAACAATATAAAAATTATCGTCCAAAAAGATTAGCACCAAATAATGAACAAGCAGAATTATTATTAAATGCTAATCAAATGAGTTTTGCTGCACATGAACTAAGATTATATCTAGATGTTCATCCAAATGATACTAGAATGATTAATTTATTTAATCAGTATCAAAAACAATCTAATGATGCTATAAAAGCATATGAAGACAAATATGGTCCTATCTTACAAAATAGTGTATCAGGATCAAATACATTTAGTTGGGAAGCTTATGCTTGGCCATGGGAAATGGAGGAAATGTAGGATGTGGACGTATGAAAAAAGATTACAGTTCCCTGTAAATATTAAAACTAAAAACTTAAGATTAGCTAGATACTTAATCACTCAATATGGTGGTTCAAATGGTGAAATGGCAGCTGCATTAAGATATTTAAATCAAAGATATACAATGCCGGATAATAGAGGTAAAGCACTTTTAACTGACATTGGAACTGAAGAATTAGCACATATTGAAATAATATGTACTATGATTTATCAATTAATGAAAGGTGCAACAATAGAAGAAATCAAAAAGGCTGGATTAGATACTCATTATGCTGAACATGATTCTGCATTGTATCCTACTGACTCTAATGGGGTACCATTTACAGTTGCATATTTCGCAACAACTGGTGATCCATTAGCAGACTTAAGTGAAGATATGGCAGCAGAAGAAAAGGCACGTGCTGTTTATGAAAACTTAATTGATTTAACTGATGATCCAGATGTATTAGGACCATTATTATGGTTAAGACAAAGAGAAGTAGTTCATTTTGCTAGATTTAAAGAACTATATGACTACTACAAAGAAAACTTACCACAAGCTAAATAGAAGTATTTATTTACTTCTTTTTTGTTGAAACGAAAGGCAAAATTTGTTATAATCTTGGTAACAGAGACATGAAGGAGATTTTTATGAGGAATTTAGGAAAAAATAAATTAATAATGATAGCTTGCGGAATTATTGTTTTTGTACTAGTAATTGTAATAATACTATTACTATATAATGCAATCTTTGCAAAGACTACTTATAAGGATATTGAAAACAAAGTATTAGATGCTGCAAAGAAATATTATAGTGAACATACAGAACTTCTTCCACAAAATGAAAATGAAGAAGTATCAACAACAGATGCTGCATTAACACAAGCAGGATATCTAAAAAGTATGAGTGAACTTACTAAAAAAATGGATGGAGTAACTTGTACTGCTACTGTAATGGTTAATTATGCTGGTGGTGAATATCGTTACACACCATTATTAAATTGTGGTGATTCATATTCAACTAAAACATTAGTATCACATATTGAAACTAATGAATCAAAGGTATTTAATGGTGACGGATTATATGAATATAATGGTGAATTAGTATATAGAGGAGAAAAACCTAATAACTATGTTAAATTCGCTGGTAAAATCTGGAGAATCGTTAAAATTGTAAATGGTAAAGCTGTATTAATTTCTGATGAAAAAGTTTCAAGTGTTGTTTGGGATGACCGTTTTAATACTGATAGAGATGATACAGATGGTATCAATAATTACAGTGTAAGTAGAATTAAAGATAGCTTAGATGAATTGTACAAAGATGATAAATTCTTTAACAACGAAACAAAAAATTTATTATCATCACATACACTATATGTTGGAAAACGTTATGAAACTGATAATTACAATGATGGTTCTATAGAAAAGAGTCAAGTAATTGAAAATCAATATATCGGTTTATTACCTTTATATGATTATATTAATGCTAGTATAGATATGAATTGTAACTCAGCTGATACAGATAGTTGTACAAATTATAATTACTTAAGCCTATATGGTTATACATGGTGGACAATAACAGCAGATGCATCAAATACTTACAAAGTATTTAGAGTATCAAGTAGTGGAACAATTGGTCTTACTAGAGCTTCATCAAATGGTTATATGAGACCAGTTATTCACTTAGCCAAAGACGCAATATATGTTAGTGGAAATGGTACTGCAGAAAATCCATATATAATAAAATAAAAAAAGACTTGTCAAAATACATTTTTATTGATAAAATAAGAATGTATTTTTTAATTATTAAGAAATACAATTATGTATGGCGGTATTGGTGAAGTGGTTAACACGCCAGATTGTGGCTCTGGTATGCAAGGGTTCGATCCCCTTATACCGCCCCATATAAGTTTACTAAGTGAAACTGGAAACAGTTTCATTTTTTTTGTATTAGTCAAAATTAAAAAATAAACTATAAAAACAAAGGAATTTTAAAAAATGGTCCTTTGCTTTTATTTTTATCTTTATATATAATCACTACCAGGTGATTATATGAATGAAAAAATTAATGGTTACTATTTAGATGAACAACAACAAAAAATAGTAATAGAAGAAAGTAAATACTTGTTAGTAGTAGCAGGAGCAGGTAGTGGTAAAACACTAACTATCCTAGGAAAAATAAATTATTTAATCAAACATAAAAATATTAAACCTGAAGAAATACTATGTATATCTTTTACTAAGAAATCATCGGAATCATTAAAAGAAAAAATAAGGAGTGAATTTAATATAGATATTGAAGTATATACATTTCATAAACTTTCACTAGAAATATTAAAGAAAAGTAATAACTATGAAATTGCTGAACCTAATTTATTAGAAAATATTGTTTATGAATTTTTTGAAGAAACAATCTTATATTCTAATAATCATATGAAAATAGTATTAGAGTATTTCAAAGTAAAATCAAAAAAAGAAATAAAAACTGCCTATATAAATTTTTATAAACATAATTCAGAAAAAATAAAAGCATTAGAAAAACTATTAATTACTTTTATCCATTTACTAAAATGTAATAATCATAATTTAGAAAGTTTTAATTT
>JAZOBJ010000029.1:0-55354 GCA_045595895.1 Candidatus Scybalousia sp.
AAACCAATTCCTCTAGTTCCACCAGTAACAACAGCTACCTTTCCTTTTAACATATACCCTCCTATTTCAATAAATTAATTATATCAAATTCACAAAATTAATACAAAAAAAGATTTTTTTATCATCACTTTGATTATCATACGAAATATGATATAATACATATAATAGTTTTAATGGAAGACATTAATGAATTAATATGAAAATATAAAAAGAAAGAAATCAATTAAAAGGATTAATTCCTTAAGATTGATTATACGAGGTAATTATGTATAGAGAAGATATTGAATTAGCAAAGAAAGCAAGATTAAATGCACACTCACCACATGGAAAATATTTTGTAGGTGCTTGTTTAAGATGTAAGGATGGCACAACATATTTAGGGTGCAATATTGAAAATCATGGAATTCAAGGATTATGTGCTGAAAGAACAGCATTTGCAAAAGCATTATCCGATGGTAAAAGAGAGTTTGAATCTATTGCAATTGTAGGTGCTCCAATGGATGAAGAACCAACAGTTAAGTGCATGCCATGTGGTTATTGTAGACAATTTATAAGTGAATTTGTAGATAATAATTTTAAATTTATTTTAGAAGATAACGGTCAAATAATAACTTATACAATTGATGATTTATTACCTTATCGTTTTGATTTCTAAAATTAATAATCAAAGATGACTTTCTTTCAAAGTCATCTTTTTCTTTACTTATTTAATAATATTTACCATAATACCGTCTCCACTTTCTAGGACAGTTTTCTAAATAAAAAAAGCTCGAAAAGTTCGAGCAGATTTTCTTATGGTAGCGAGAGAGGGGATCGAACCCACGACCTTCCGGGTATGAACCGGACGCTCTAGCCAGCTGAGCTACCTCGCCATAAACATTTACATTGTATCAAATAAAAATATACTTGGCAATACTTTTTTTAATTTTTTTACTGTTAAAGCGTCCGAATATAATTCGATCCCCCATTTCCATTAATATTATTATCAAAAATAAACATTCTATTCAAAAGAAAAAGTGCTACTAATTAGCACTCAACAACTTAATAAATTCTTCTTTTAAATGACTAATACTAGCACAGCTCATAAAACATATAACATTATTTTTATATTCCAATAATTTACTAATACTTTCCTCTGAAATAATTTCCCCATTAGGAATTAAATCTAAAACACAACTAGAAGTAACCCCAGGATAATCTGCTTGTCTTTCACGATTACAGTCAATTTCAGTCATATAAACTTTATCAGCCTTGCCTAAAGCCTCAGCAAACTCTTTCGTAAATGCTTCTGTTCTTGAATAAGTATTAGGTTTGAATAAAGCTATTATTTTCTTATTTGGATATTTTAATCTAGCTGCATCAAGTGTAACAGCTATTTCTGTAGGATGATGAGCATAATCATCAATAATAACAGTATCTCCTACTTTAGTTTCCATAAATCTTCTTTCAGCATTCTTAAAATTAACAAGTAGACTATTAATTTTATCTTTTTCAATTCCTAAATAATCACACACAATAATACAAGCTAAAGTATTAAGAATCATATGATTACCAACTAATGGAATATTAAAATTACCAAATAGTTGACTATCTTTATAAACATCAAAGCAACTTCCACTATCACTAACAACCACATTCTTAATAACATAATCATTGCCATCATTAAATCCATAGAAAATAACTTTTTTATCAAAATTAATTTTTCTAACATTAGAATTATCACCACAAGCAACAACTAAATCTTTAGTGTTGCCTACAAACTTTTCAAAAGTATGAATAATATCATCAATATCACTATAACACTCAGTATGTTCAAGTTCTATATTAGTAATTACTGAAATAGTTGGATGATAAGCTAAAAAATGTCTGTTAAATTCATCTGATTCAATTACGAATAATTCATTTTCTTTATTTGCATGTCCTTCGCCAGAACCAATAAAATAATTACATCCATAAACATTGTTAACAACATGGCTAATAAGTGATGAAGTTGTAGTTTTACCATGAGTACCACTTACTGAAACTGTTTTAAATAAACTAGTTAAATCACCTATTATTTCATTATAAGGTTTAATAGTTAAACCAAGTTCTTGAACTCTCTTTATTTCAGGATGTTCCACACTAAAAGCCTTAGAATAAGTAACAATAACATCTTTATCTAAAATAGAACTACCATCATAAAAAATATTTATATTTCTTTCATCTAATCCTTTTTGGGTAAACTTATAATCTTTTGCATCATCATAACCAGATACACTATTTCCTAAATCATGAAGCAAACAAGCTAGAGTTGCCATACCTGATCCTTTTATGCCAATACAATAATATTTCATTTAAATCACTCCTATTTAATTATACAAATTAAAAGAGTGATTTACAACTAAATCACTCTAATTATTGAATTTTTGTCTAACATTCTTTAAAATTTTAAGATACCTTCTATTAATACATTGCCTAGTAACACCATATTTCGCACTTATCTGATTATGGTTTTTAGGTATATTATCAACAAAACCAAACTTTTCCCTAAAAATATCAGCATCTTTCATAGAAAAATTATTCTGTACATAATCTAAAACTTCTTCAGCAAACAGTTTTTGAACAACTACATCTTCTAAACAATAATCAAAAGTTATACTATCACCAATAGTAAAATCATTATTATCAAATTTTCTATTATTCTCATTTTTATACATAACAGCATCAATCGAATAAGCACTATTATAATATTTAGTTATCTTTAATAATAATTCAACAAATTTCTCATCAAGCCTATAATTTAAATAAGAAAAATTATCAATCACAAATTGAACCATTTCATCCATCGACATCATATTACCTGTTTTCATATAATATGACATTCTAACACGTTCTAACTTAGCAGCAGCTACTATTAAATCAGGTGTCATCCAAACCGTTGAATTCTTCTTGGTTATATAATTTATAATACCATACTTAACAGTTGTATAAGCATATGTGCTAAGTGAGGACTTACTATCATCATAATTACTATAACCTGAAATTAAGGCTAAATAGCCCTCTTGTATTAAATCATCATATTCAATACTAGAATCAGTAACTTGATAATAATATCTATCAGCCAGTTCTTTTAGATAACCGCCAAATTTAGAAATATATTCTTCTAAACTCATCTTCATCCAAAATCACCCCCATAAGTAAGCGCTATTATACCATAAAACATAAAAAAAGACAATCTAGAATACTAGATTATCTTATTATTACTCAACAATACAAGTACCAGTATAATTAGGAAGAATATTACCTGTTGTACCAGAAACGGTTGGATTATTAGTTCCATTTGTAAATGTTACATTCGAAGAATAATTAATATAACCAGTTGAACTATTAGCTAAATCATATTGAGCTGAGTTAACTATAGTATTACATATGTTAACAGTACCAGTACTATTATTTAATATACCAAATTTTCCAGAAATAACATAAGCATTCTGTATATTTGTTATACCACCATCACTATTGTTATTAACCCCTTGGTTACCACCATAATAAGTACCACCATTTATATTGATAACACCAGTATAATTTTGAACTGCACTATTACCAGTATTATTAGTTGTGCCATCTCCTTCACCATAAACGCATAAACCACTAGTAGTATCAGAAAAATTATTAGTACAATTATTAGCTTTATTAGCTGTAATATTAATAATACCACTAGAACCATTTATTATTACAGGTTTCCATTCTTGGGCCAATGATGATATATATAAAGGATTATTAGACTGCAAAATATTTATAACACCAGTTGAAATATTTGCCAGTGCATTGCCACTAACACTTTTTATATTACCACCATATATATTGACTGTAGCTAAAGAATTATTATACACCCCATGAGTATTCGCAATAATTTCTCCATCATAAATATTTATTGTAGATGTTGACAAAGAGTCAGGTTCAAAACCAATTCCATGAGAAGCACCAATTATTTTACCACCATACATATTCAATACAGCTGGTTCGTTAAAATTAGAACGAATAGTTGCACCAAGAGTACCAACTTTTTCAATTGTACCACCATAAACATTAGTTGTACCAGATCTTAATATAATTGAGCTATTTTCATTACCTTTTACATACGTACCTGACAAAAAGTCACCATTGGAATCAAAAGTTGCCTCAGTACCATAAACATTCAAAATACCATCATTAAGAACAAATAACGTTGCAGTACCATCATTAGTAGGATGATTATTAATAAATTGTCCATTATGTATATTCGTAATTCCGTATGTTAAAATTACTCTAGAATAACTATTAATAGTTCCGGTTTTACTATATTGGTTTACATCTAATGTACCATAATTCAATATACAATAAGTTTCTGAAAAATTAATAACATGACCATTTAGTTCTAGAGCAATTTCTTTTGATTCATTAATACTAATATTGTTATTTCTCTCTATATCATTAGTCATAATAACTACACCTTTAGTTTTACTAGCAATTGCATTTTCAATAGTATTATGTATTTTACAATCAAAATACAATCTATCATTTCCATCAATATAACTACACATTATAGCTTCCTTTAATGACGATAGTGAAAATGACGAAACAACTGAATCAATGCCATGATATATTTTTAAATCATCATTATTACCTACTGCTACTACTCTAACAGCATTTCCTACATTATTATCTTGATCAGTAATACTATAAGTAATGTAATAAATACCTTCCTTACTTGTATCTATATTTGAAACTGTAGTAGTTTCAGTTCCATCATAGTATTCATATTTTTTTGTTACTTGACTAACCGTCAATGTATCTTGATCATCAACTATTCTATTAACGCCCAAATCAACATAAGTAGAATTAGTATTAATAATCATATCTTGATTACCATTTTTATCTTTATTTAAATAAATAATAGGTGCAGTATCAACAACATATCCATCATCTACATCCTGAATACTATCTACTACTACTCTTGCCTTAAATGTTTTACCTTGAATATCATTAGGAGCATTTATATCTATCCACAACTTAATTCCTATAGTATTACTTTGAGTTGGTTCTAATTTCATATCGATTAAAAATACTAAACTACCACCCAAATTACTTAATAAAACTGGTTCTGAATAACTACTACCATCAACACTATAAGCTAGTTTTATATATTCAGGTGATATTAAATCTTTAATACTATTATCCATTTCAAGTCTTACTTGATATCTTGCATTAATATTACCATTATTAGTTACATTAAATTCATGAGCAGTTTGATTCAATCCTTGACTATTAGTCATTGGATATAAATCAGAAATATTTATAACATCAGTTTTCTTTGTATAATCTACTGCCAAAGTACCAGTATAAATAACGAACTGTTTAGCTTTAACTGTGTAAGTAAAAAAAGCATAACTTCCACCCAAAACAAACACAAAAACTACTACTAAAATCATCGAAAATACAACTGTTGAATATTTACTAAAAGTTTCTTTTAAATTATTAGTTTTCTTTTTCATAACTATCAGTGCCTCATTTTCATCATTACCTAATTTTATATCATAATCATTTTTCTTATTTTTTCTAAAAAAGTAATTATCTTTTTTCATACAACACCTCATCTCTAGTGTTATCTATTTTAATAACTTTATTATACACTTTTTAATCTATATTTTCAATCAAATAAAAGAAAAAAAAAGAGATTTTTAATTATCTCTTTTAACATTTTTATTAACTTTTTCTAACTTTTTCTTATCACGACACCTCTTACATCTTTTAGGCTCATTAGTAAAACCTTTTTCATGATAAAATTCCTGGTCTCTAGATGTAAAAACAAACTCATAACCACAATCTACACACTTAATTTTTTTATCTTGATATTCCATATTCCCTCCTTAACTTAAATATTGGATCTGTTATTAAATTCCATTATCTTCAATAAGAAGGAAAAAGAGTTTAAATAAATAGTCCAGTGATATTCTTCCAAAAAAATGTAACATATCTAATATAAGATATGTAGTAAAATAAAATAATGAACTATTTTTTAAAGTTTTGATATAATAGTCATGTGATGTTTATGAAAAATGTATTAAAAAAATGTAATTTATGTCCTAGAAATTGTTTAGTCGATAGAAGCAAATCTGTTGGTATATGTGGTATGAAAAATAAATTAGTAGTTGCTAAAGCATATCTCCATATGTGGGAAGAACCATGTATTTCAGGAACAAATGGTAGTGGTACTATTTTCTTTACAGGATGTAACTTAAAATGTATATTCTGTCAAAATAGAGATATTAGTACTAAATTAATAGGTCAAGAAATAACCATAGAAGATTTTGCTAATATCTGTATAAATTTAGAAAAACAAGGAGCACACAATATCAATTTAGTTACCCCTACTCACTTCGTTCCATTAATAGTTAAAGGACTACAACTCGCTAAACAAAAAGGTCTATCTATACCTATTGTTTATAATACTAGTAGTTATGAAACGGAAGAAACAATTAAAATGTTAGATGGCCTAATAGATATATATTTACCAGATTTAAAATATTATAATGATGAGTATGCTATTAAATATTCACATGCTCCTAACTATTTTAATAACGCTAGTAAAGCTATATCAGAAATGTATAAACAAGTAGGAAATCCTATTTTTGATGATAATAAAATTATGAAAAAAGGAATTATAGTAAGACATATGATGATGCCAAACTTAAAAGAAGATACTAAAAAAATATTAGAATATTTATATAAAACATATAAACACAATATTTATATCAGTATCATGAACCAATATACCCCAATCAAACATTTTGAAAGATATCAAGAACTAAATAATAAAATAACCGAAAGTGATTACGATGAAATAATAAATTATGCCCTAGATTTAGGTATAGAAAAAGCCTTCATACAAGAAGGCGAAACACAAACATCGAGCTTTATTCCTGATTTTTTGAATCAAGAGCTTCCTCTTTAGGATCTAATTTTTCTCTATACTTAGACAAACAAAATTCTATAATAAAACTAATAATAGCATAAATAGGACTTACCTCTGCTACTAAAGAATATATAGCTAAACCAAGAGTAATTAAACCAAAGATGATAATTAAATATTTTAATATCTTTCTTTGTTTTACTCTTTTTATTTTCTGTTCATTTGTTAATTTAGTCATTTTTATCCTCAACGTTTATTTCTATAATAGCATTTTTCATATCTTTATGTACTTCATGCATTTCCCTTTTTAACATAACTGAGTTAGTCAAATCTAAAAGTGCATATAAAATCATAAAAATACCCATTACTTTAGTTATCGCTAAAGCACCACTAAATGGATTAATAATAAATAAAATCCCACAAATAATAATTAAAATTGAAAATACTAACGATGTTGTAAAATTCATTCTTTGTCTTCTAAGTTCAAGTGCATATTGTAAACGATTAATTCCATTAATAATAAAGTAAATACCTAAAATAAATGGTAAAATACTAGCTACTAACCCAGTATTAATTATTAAAATCAATCCAATAATCATAGTAACAATCCCAGTAATTAAACTAGGTTGATATTTATTTTTTAGATAATCAATCAAAGATGTAATACCAGGTATTAAAATAATACCTCCTAAAATAATCGAAACAATACGTATAATTGTATCTGGTTGAATAAATAAAAATATCCCAAGTACCAATATAACTACTGATGTAACTATTGATGCATTAAATATTTTATTCATTCCTTTTTTTATATCATTCATCATATTTACCTCCACTACTATAAATTATAACTCTATTTTTAAGTTTTGTTAACTATAAATTTCTCATAAATTCTCTTGGAATATTAATTTCAAAAGAAAGTATTCTATTAGTTTTTAAATCCCTAATATCCAATCGATTTGCACAAAGTAATAATCTTTTTCCTTTAATATTACCGTACTTTTTATCCCCAATTATTGGATGTCCTATTTCATTAAGTTGAACTCTTATTTGATTTTTTCTACCTGTCTCAATTAATACTTTTAATAAGCTATTATTATTTTCTTTTACTACTTCGTAATTAGTTATAGCTTTCTTTCCATCTTTAGCCACATAAACTATATTAGCTTTATTTTCTTTTAAGAATGATACTAACTTATCTTTTTTCCTATTAAGAATTCCCAAAACAACAGCTGCATATTCTCTCTTTATTGCAATATTTTCCCAGTTTTCTTGAATCTTATCTCTTAAACTTTCATCCTTACAGAATAATACCAATCCACTAGTTTCCTTATCTAAACGATGAACAATAAATATTTTTTCATGACTTTTCTTACTATGTATATACTCCCTAACCATATGGTATAAAGTTCTATTTTTCTCTTTATCAGTTGAAATAGTTAACATCCCACTAGGTTTATTAACAACTAAATAATTACTATCTTCATAAACTATATCAACACTACCAATCTTAGTAGTCTTTTTTTCTTTTGAAACCTCAACTTCATCTTTAACTCTTAAGTTATAATCAAAATTACTTACAGTCTTTCCATTTACAGAAATATTTTTATACTTTAACAAGCTTTTTAATTTAGTTTTAGTATAATCAGTATATTCTAATAAATAATCGAGTAAATTACTATTCTTTTTAACAACCAATTTCATATTATTCTTCACCTATTTCAAATACTATCATCGAAGTAATAACTGGTTGATTTTCTTTTAACACTGTACCGTTATCATCTTCAACTTTTACCTTAACTAATTCATCAACTACATCCATACCAGCAATAACTTTTCCAAATGCAGCATATTCACCATCTAAACTAGTTCTATCTTCATGCATTATAAAGAATTGGCTTGAAGCAGAATTATAGGAATCAGATCTTCTAGCCATTGAAACAGTTCCCCTTACATGAGAAATATTATTTTTAATTCCATTGGCAGCAAATTCACCCTTAATATTTTTACTAGAACCACCTGAACCATTACCTTCAGGATCCCCACCTTGAACCATAAAACCATCGATAATTCTATGAAATGTTAACCCATTATAAAAACCATCATTAACTAAATTAACAAAATTAGTAACAGTAATTGGTGCAACATCAGCATCAAGCTCTAATGTAATATTACCATAATCCTGTATTTTCATTTCTACATAATGTTTACCTGTCAATAATTGAACATCCTCTTTATTAATTAAGTTATTAATAACTAAAATACTAACAATCACAACAATACTAACAACTACAAAAATTATATTTTTATTTTCTTTCATTCAACTCATCTCCAATACAATTAATTATAAATTATTTTAAACAAAAACTCAAGCTGTGATATAATTTGAATAAGAGGTGTTTTTATGACTATAGGTATTATTGCGGCAATGGATAAAGAAATTAAAAAATATAAAGAAATATTTAATTTAGAATTAGTAAATAAAACTTTAAACATATTTGAGGGAAGCTTTAAAGATAAAAGAATTGTATTATGTTTATCAGGAATTGGTAAGGTAAATGCAGCAGCAACAACACAATATTTAATAGACAAATATAAACCAAGTATTATCATAAATTCAGGTTGTGCTGGAAGTTTAACTGAAGAAGTAAAAGTACTAGATACAATAATTGCAAATTATGTTACATATCATGACTTTAACCCAATACGTATTATGGAAGCTTGTGTTCCCGATAATGGACTAGTAAAAACAGATGACAGCATAATCAAAAATTTAAAAACAATTTTAGAGGAAAACAATATTAAATATCATATTGGTGGAATTGCTAGCGGTGACTGTTTTGTTACATCAAGTGAAATGAGAGACGCTATTTATTCTAGAACTAAATGTTTAGCTGTTGATATGGAAAGTGCAAGTATTGGTCATATTTCAAAAAAGAATAATATTCCATTTATTATAATTCGCTCTATTTCTGATTTTGCCGATGGCATAGAAGAACAAGAAGAACAGGCAGCTAATATTTCTGCTATTATTACTAAAGATTTAATTAATAAATTATAAAAGTTCCCACAAATTGTAGGAACTTTTTTTTATTCAAACGTTTTATTTTTCATAAACTCTCTTAGTATCTTAGTAAGTGCTCTCTTTTCAATACGAGATACATAACTCCTAGAAATCTTTAATTCTTTAGCTATCATCTTTTGCGTTAATTCCTTTGTATTATTAAGGCCATATCTCCTTATAATAATTTCCTTTTCCCTATTATTTAAAACATTCAAATAATCATTTAATAATTTAATATTATCTTTCTTATTTATTTCATCAACATAATCAGGTTTAGGCGCCTTTAAAATATCAAGAATAGTAATCTCATTACCATCTTTATCAAAACCAATAGATTCATTTAATGATACATTTTTTAAGTTTTTGTTGTTTGAACGAAAATACATAAGTATTTCGTTTTCAATACACCTAGCACAATAAGTAGTTATCTTAGTTCCATGTTTATTTGAAAAAGAATCAACTCCTTTAATTAAACCAATAGTACCAATACTAATTAAATCATCACTATCTTCATTTTTAGAATCATACTTCTTTACAATATGTGCTACTAATCTCAGATTATGTTCAATAAGTTTATTTCTTGCATCCTTATCACCCTTCAAATGTTTTTCTATATACATTTCTTCTTCCTCCTTAGTTAAAGGATCAGGAAAAACATTATTAGAATATGATGCAGTTAAAATAGAAAAATTCTTAAATAAAAACTGTATTATTTTTTTAAACATAAAATCACCTAATAAATAATATGTCAAAATTTGTATCTAAATACAAAAAAAGAGGAATTAATCCTCTTTAAAATATTCTTTAATAACATCTAGATCACAATATGGCAAATATTCATTACCAATAGCCATATAATTATCAGTACCCTTACCAGCTACTAAAACAATATCATTTTCATTAGCCATTTCAAAAGCCTTATAAATAGCTTCCTTTCTATCAACGATAATTTCATAATTATCTTTACTAGATAAACTAACTAAATCTTTAACAATATCTAAAACATTCTCATTTCTTGGATCATCCATCGTAAATATAACATAATCAGATTTATCCAAAACAAGTTTGCCCATTGGACCTCTTTTTTCTTTTTCTCTACCACCAGCACTACCAGTTATAGTAATAAGTCTTCCTTGCTTAATACCACATAGTAAATCAAAAAGTTTAGAAAAAGCATCAGTAGTATGTGCATAATCCAACACAACATTAAACCTTTGACCAAAATCTAAAAACTGTACTCTACCACTTGGCACTTCTATCCTAGGTAGTCTTCGAATGATTTCTTCCATACTATAATCAAATGTAATTAAAGTAAGTATTGCTGCACACAAATTATAAACATTGAATTCTCCTAATAGAGGTGAAACAAAACTATATAATTTATCTTGATATTTCAAAGTAACTGAAGTATTTTTTAATGTTAATTTTATATCAACAATTTGTAAAGTAGAATCTTTCTTACCATACGTTAAAATAGTCCCTTTAGCAACCACTCTCATTTCATCATAATGATTATCATCAACATTTAAAATAGAATAACCATCATCACAAACTTGTTTAAATAATTCTTTCTTACATGAAACATAATTTTCAATAGTCTTATGAATATTTAAATGATCCTCAGTAATATTAGTAACAACACCAACTCTAAATTTTATATTATCAAGTCTTTTACGATAAAATGCTTCTGATGAGGTTTCCATACTTAAAACACTGCATCCATTATCAACAAATCTTTTGAAATAACCATAAAGTCTATCAGCATCAGGTGTAGTATTACGAATAGATTCATTAAACTTATTACAAATAATACCATTAGTACCTAAATAACCACACGTATCATTACCAATTAAATTTTGAATAATTGAAGCAACCGTTGTCTTACCATTAGTACCTGTTATTCCTATAATAGCTAATTCTTCTTCAGGCAAATCATAGAATCTACTAGCTAAAAGTGGTAATTCTTTATTAGTATTTTCTACTTTAATAGTAGGAATATTAACATTTACATCTTTTTGGACAACTAATGCTGAAGCACCAGCAGCTATTGCTTCATCTATAAAATCATGTCTATCTGCAGTAATACCCATTGTACATACAAAAATATCTCCTGGTTCAATCTCTTTAGAATTAATCTTAATTCCTTTAATTAAAACATCCTCACCAACAAAATTAGGATATAATTCACTTAACTTCTTCATTTTTACCTCCTAAAACTTTATAAGGTTTCATTTTACTAGGATCTTTCGAATACCTCTTATAAATAGCTAATAACTCTTTATCGTTATTAAAAATTAAAACCAAATCACTATGAGTATTAAGTTCTAAAACCATACCATTAAGAACTTTTTTACTAGTTACATCATCAACTATTAATCTATCATAATTGATTAAAGCATCTTCTATTTTTAATAATCGACTATCACTAATATCCTCTATAGAAATAGCACTATCTAATGAAAATACACCTTGTTTTTCCCTAAGCAAATTCTTCATTGTACACGAAAAACCAAGTTTGACACCAATATCTCTTATTAAGCTTCTAATATATGTTCCCTTACTAACATGTGTTCTAAAAGAAAAAGTAAAATACCCATCTTGAAAATGTAAATCGTCTAAAAACTCAATATCTAATACTTCAACTTCTCTTTTTGGAAGTTCTACTTCTTCATTATTTCTAGCATATTCATGAAGTCTTTTTCCATTAACATGTACTGCTGAATATTTAGGAACTTCTTGCATATATTTACCTTTAAAACTATTAACAACTTCTCTAACAAATTCACTATCTAAATTCTCTATATTATATGTATTTAAAACATTACCAGTGACATCTAAACTATCAGTCTCAAGTCCTACTACTACCTCAGCTTTATATACTTTAGTATCACTAGTTAGAAGTTCAATAATCTTACACCCATCATTAACACCAAGCACTAATACACCAGTTGCAATAGGATCAAGTGTCCCAGTATGACCAATATGTTTAGTACCTAACTTTCCACACGCGATATTAACAACATCACGACTAGTCATATTCTTTTCTTTATTAATAACTAAAATTCCACTTTTCATATACATCACACACTTATTTTACCAAAACCTAAAGAAAAAAACTACTTATTATAGTAGTTTAACTGTAAAATGACACAATATCTTCCTTTAAATTTTCATTAAAAACTTGATCTCTTATCATTTGTATTTCCTGTTTATAAGGAGCATAATCACCATTAATATAAGGTGATTCCAAAATCTTAGGAACATTTTTCAATCTTTCGTTGTAGACAATATCAATTAAGGTATCAAAACCAATAGTACCAAAACCAAAATTTTCATGTCTATCCTTATGTGAACCCTTTTCATTTTTACTATCATTAATATGAATACACTTAATTTTATCAATACCAATTATTTTATCAAATTCATCCAAAACAGCATCAAAGTTAGTAATATCATACCCACCATCATTTAAATGACAAGTATCTAAACATACACCTAATCTATTAGAATATTTAACACCTTCAATTATTTTTTTAATTTCAGAAAAATTAACCCCCAGTTCAGAACCCTTACCAGCCATTGTTTCAAGTAATACCATTGTATTCCCTTGATAAGAATCAAATACTTGATTAAGACCAATGATAATATTATTTATACCCTCTTCTACACCAACACCAACATGACTACCTGGATGTAATACCAAGTACTTAATACCTAAACTATTGCATCTATTTAATTCTTCTCTTAAAAAAGACACACCAAAATCCAAGTTATTACGATTAGCCAAATTAATTATGTATGGGGCATGAACAACAACATTATTTATATCAATACCATTATCTTTCATCATTTTCATAGCTTCAATCGTTTTAAAATCATCGATAGGTGCCCTATTAGTATTTTGTGGAGCACCAGTATAAAACATAAAAGTGTTACAATTATAAGAAATAGCTTCTCTTACAGAAGCTATTAATTGCTCATTTTTATTAAAACTAACATGTGATCCTAATATTAAATCATCATTTTTCATTCTATTGACATCCCTCTTTACTAAAAATAGTAGCATTCCAATTAAGTCTATTACCGTTTTCATCAACTGGTTGAACATCGTTTAAACCACTAATTTCAGCATATTCACGATTATAACCATCAACGCTTCCACATAACGATTGAACTGTAACTTCCATCTTATTTTTAGCATTAGCAACAATCTTATCCGAAGCTAATTCACTCTCACTAATTAAAGGAATAGCATAATTTTTTGAATCTTGTAAAGCTAAATAATATTTATATTCTGGTTCTGTACCTGTTCCAACATTTATAATAGCCACATAACATTTATTAGAAATATAGCTACCACCAAAAGGTGATTTTTTTTGAGATTTATCTAAGTTAGCAATATCAAACATAACAATAGTAACATCATTACTGCGAACAGGAAAAGGATACATCTCACTAGTAGCATCATTTCTAACACTATTAATAAAGAGCCCCGCTTCAGATATAATACTATTCTTTCTAGAATTAGTAATATATTGAGTAACCTTAGGAACAGCAACCATTAATAGTACACCCAAAATTACTATAACTGCTAATAATTCAATCAATGTAAAACCTCTCTTATTTAATTTCATATTATCACACCCTAGTATAAATATAACATAACTATAATAAGTTATCAAGAATAAAAAAGAAAATAAAAAAGGTTCTATCACGAACCTTTACTAACAACCTAAAGTACTATATATAGTTACATTCCATCCATTTAATGGTTGATATTTTTCTAAACCATTAATCTTTTTAATTACTTTATATTCTCCACTTTCACTACCACACATAGCTGTAATAGGAGCCTTAGTACCACTAGTATTATTTCTTACTATCGAATCACGTTCAATATCCTCTTCACCAATTAATGATATTGTATATCTTTTAGAATCCCTAAGTGCTATATAATACTCATAATCAGGATCTTCATCAGTACCAACATTAACAATAGCTACATAACTATATCTACTAAGGAAAGTACCGTTAAAAGAAGATTTTTTCTTACCTTTTTCTAATTTAATCATATCCAAAGAAACAATTGTAACATCATCAGTTCCAATCGGAAGCTCATATATTTCACTAGTTGCAGAATTACGAACACCATCTATTATTTCTTTAGCAGTAGCAACAAAGCTATCTTTTCTAGAATTAGTAATATACTGAGATACTTTAGGAATAACCATAGCAAGTAAAATAGCTAAAATTACAATAACAGCTAATAACTCTATCAACGTAAACCCTTTTTTATTCTTTTTCATATCTACACCTCTTATAAAAGAAAAGTTGTCAAAAGACAACTATTTTACTAATTTTCTACTTTATCAATCGTTATTTCAGTAGAACCAATTGTAATTTTTGAACTAGCAGTTGGTAAAGACATACCAGCAGTACCTAATTGTACTACATTTTCATCTTTTAATTCATTATATTCGATATAAGCAGCAGTAGCAACATTAGTAGTTGAATCAAGTGTTCCTATACCATAACCTTTTTTATCAACAGCAGCAATATAATATTCATATTTTGGTGCTTCTGAAGTTCCAGCATTAACAATTATAACAAATGATTTTGTTGTATCCCATTCAGCATCATAAGATGAAGTTTTTCCTCCTTTTTCTAAAGATGGATAAATTTTACTAAATGTAACAACAGTAGCATGACTTTGACTTACTGGAAATTGATATGTTCCAGCTAATGCATCAGTACGAGCTGAATCAGCATATTGTTTTACGTTACTAATAAATGTACTTTTCTTTGATGAGTTAATATATTTAGTAACTGCTGGTACAGCTATAGCTAATAAAACTCCTAATATAACGATAACTGCTAATAATTCAATTAATGTAAAACCTTTCTTATTTTCCATAATAAATTCCTCCTTTATCTTAACAATATAAGTATATCATTATCATTTTTATCTTGCAATCCATTTTTGACAATTTCTGTAAATTAATAAGTTTTAATTACACCATTAATTCCAGTAATTTCTTTTATTTTAGTATCATCAGGTACATTAAAATTCTTTACAACCAAGCTCCTTCTATTTTCATTATCCAATTTATCTTGATGAACTAAACTAATACCAATATTTCCATTATCATTATTAGCTATCAAATTAACATAATATTCTAAATATCCATCTTTACGAACAACCGCAACATAAGAATCAGTTAAACTATAACTATTACCATCAGGATCTTTTTCTACATCATTAGTTCCCAAATATCCTAAAGTTATTTTGTAAATATCTGTAGAAGATGGTTTATCAATATTACTATTTCTTATAGCATATTCAGCTTGCGTAATCAACTTTTTAGCATCAGCTAAATAACTATCCTTCTTACCTTTTTCTAAAACTGACATAACATTAGGAACAGCTATTACCATAACTATAGACAAAATAACTATTACACCTAATAATTCTATCAACGTAAAACCTTTCTTATCCATACTTTCCCTCCTATTATATAATTATAAACAAAAAAAACTGATGCATCAACTTTTTTAAAAAAATAGTACCATGTTTTACACTATTAGAATGAATATACATAGTATAAAAATAATAATAATGAAAACAATAAATTTAGGTGATAAAATGGAAAATAAATCAATTTGGGAAAATATATCAATTAAACAATTAAACAATGAATGTCCTAATAATATTAATACGGATATTTTAATCATAGGTGGAGGAATTGCCGGATTATCTACTGCCTATTTTTTAATGGACAAAGACAAAAAAATAACTATTATTGATAAAAGCACAATCGGCATGGGTATAACATGTAAAACTACAGCTAAATTAAATTATTTGCAAGGAACAATCTATCAAACATTACAAAAGTTCTTTGATACAAAGACTAGTAATCTATACTTACAATCGCAACTAGAAGCAATTAGTTTAATAAAAAAGATTATTGAAAAAGAAAAGATAAATTGTGACTTAGAAAAATGTAAATCATATATTTTTACTAAAGAAGACAAAAATATTAAAAAAATTGATAAAGAAAAGGAATTATTAGAAAAATTTAATATTCAATGTAAACAAGTCAAAGAATTACCAATAGACTTTCCTATAAAATATGGATTAGTAGTAGATGATACTTACACTTTTCATCCATTAAAATATATTGATAGTTTAAAAAAAACACTAATTAAAAAAGTTGATATATACGAAAATGTAATAGCATTAGAAATAACACCACAGGATGATAAAAGTTTTATTATTAAAACTGACAAAGGTGTTATCAACGCAAAATATGTAGTTGTAACATGCCACTACCCTTTCTTTATTTTTCCAAGTATCGTCCCAATAAAAACCTATATTGAAAGAGAATATGTTAATAGTAGTAAATATAATTTAGATGTAGAACCATTCACAGCAGTTAGTATCGATTCACACCTACATTCAATACGTTTTTATAAGGATTATATTATCTATGGTTCAAATAAACATCGTCTAACAAACAAAATAAAATATGAAAAAAACTATGAACAAAGTAAAATTGATTTTAAAAGATTATTTTCAAAAGAACCAGAGTATACTTGGATGAATCAAGATATAGTTCCCAACGATAATTTACCCATCATTGGAATAGCTGATAAAAAAAATCCAAATTTATTAATAGCTACTGCATTCAATAAATGGGGAATGACTAATGGAACTATCGCTGGAAAAATATTGAATGATATTATAAGTAAACAAAACAACGAATACATAAAACTATTTAATCCAAAAAGGATAAATCCATTAGGTTTCCTACAATCGATTATAGGAACATTCCATTATTCAAAAGTATACATACAAACTACAATCAAGAAAAACCCAATTTTTTATAATAATCATGTTTATGTAGTTAAAATAAATAACGAACTATATGGTGTATACTATGACTATTATGGAAAGAAACATATCGTTAAACATAAATGTCCACATATGAAATGTAATTTGGTATTTAATAACGAAGAAAAAACATGGGATTGTCCATGTCATGGTTCAAGATTCGATATAGATGGAAAAGTCATAGAAGGACCAGCAAATTACAATATTTCAACAAATTTTTAAACATTTTAACATTTTATCGAAGTAAATCACCAACTTTTAAACATAATCTTATTAGGAGGTGATAAAATGTTATACACAAAAAATAAAGGAATAACAAACGAAAATAACTTTATCGATTATTTTAAAAATAAAAAAGTTAATGAGTTAAATCCTATGGCATATTCATTAATAACAACACTATTTCCAAACGCCAAAGATAATGATATTATTAAAACTACTTACCGACTTGATAAAACAAAAAGTGATCTATTGCTAACAATTGATGATAATACAAAAAAAGTTAGTGTAAAAAATGGTAGATGTAATTCCGTACATTTAGAAAGTATTGAAACATTTGTAGACTTTTTAAGGAAAAATAAAATTAGTGAAGATATTATTAAAGAGTTTTTATTTTATCATTACGCAGACGGAACAACCGATGGTACCGGAACAAAAAGAATATCAGTAAGTGAATACAAAGAAAATAATCAACACAAGATAGATTATATTAATGAAGCATTCAACGATATGAATTTAATTACTAAAGCAATTGATAGATTTATCTTAGTTGGAAAGTTCTATGACTCGGTAGATGTAATAATATATGGCACAATAGATGATTTTATATGGATAACTAAAGATGAAATATATAAATTGTTCTTAGATAAAAAAGATGAATATTCTACAGGGGTACATTTTGGGCCTTTATTTTGTCAACCTTGGACTAGAAATCTACAATATAAACAACAAGATGAATACAAAAGAAATTACGTACAAATTAAATGGTATAGTCTAGCAGATGATATTATAAATGTAATGGCATTTGATAGAAATTAATTTTTTTAAAAAAAAGATAAAAAGTTATTGACAATTAATATTAGTATGATATAATTAATATTGTCTTTCGACTTAATATAAAAAAGTCTTGGAAGGCGATATTAAAGATGCGGATGTAGTTTAATGGTAGAACCTCAGCCTTCCAAGCTGACTACGTGGGTCCGATTCCCATCATCCGCTCCATATGAAATAAAGAACTATCTACTTAGATGGTTCTTTTTCTATATATTACCCACGTAGTCAACATAAATATTAATTCGTTTCTACCATTAAACTGCAAAAAGATACCGATATTTAAATATCAGTATCTTTTTTTCTTAATTTATATAAATTCCAAAATAAATAAATTGGAGTCAACATACCAACGCCATCTTATTAAACATCATATTAATTAACATTAGATTAATATACACGTATTATAGCATAGAAAAAAGTGAAATTAATTCACTTTCAAATTAAAAACTATTAATAGTTGCAATAATAATATCTTCACTATCATTTAATATATCTATACCTCTAGGTCCATTTTCATCATATATTTGTATATTAACACCAAATAAATTGTTCTTAACATTTTTGAATGGTTCTTTTGTAAATATATTCTTTTTTAAATTTAATAAATAATTCACACATTCCTCTTTAGTAGAGAATTCATCAAAACTAACTTCAAAATAACCATTATCCGTTTTTTTCAATAAAGTATCATTAATCTCACTTAAATAATATTGAAACAAAGTATCTAAATAAGTATCTCTCGTTCTTTTTGCACATGAAACCTCTTCGTTACCATATACATATTCGTATACTTTAAATTCAATATCCATATTTTTTTCATAAACAGTTACTGAAGCTAAATCAAATATATTAGTACCATCACCACAATCATAAGTACTATAAGTGATATCCATTACTTCAAAATTACCACTAGGATAATTCTTTTTTAAAAATTTCATTATATCCTTTTTATCAGTAATAGAATCCCCACAACCAGAACATAACAATATAAAACTAAAACAAAATAATCCTAATAAAAATTTTTTCATAAATATCTACTCCTCACATTTAAACATAAACACCAGTTTGCTTGTTTCTTCCACTTAATTTAACATCATCTACATATTTAGAAACAAGAATAACCCTTCCAGCTTTTAAACTTTTTTTAACATCTATAATTCTTTGATTAGAAGAACCTCTAAAAATACAATTATAACTTTTATTAGATAATTCGAATTTCCCATCTATCAAAACATCAATCTCTTTTAGAAAATCCATAATTTCTTTCTTCTTTTCTGATAAAGATACCAAATTTTCAAACGTGAAACCAGTATAAGCCCAAATATTCAATCCTTTGTCTCTAGCATATTTAGCTATCTCTGAACACTCTTTTGTTTGCATAAAAGGATCACCACCAGAAAAAGTAATTCCATCTTGGCCTTCTAAACCATCAATAATTTCAAAAACTTCTTCTAAGTCAACTAGTGCCCCACCATTAATATCGTGTGTTTCTGGATTATGACAACCTAGACAGTTATGAGGACATCCTTGTGTCCAAATAACAGTACGGATCCCCTCACCATCTACAATACTATCAGGTTGCAAATAAGCCGCAAGCCTAATCTTCATTATGCTTTACACTTCGCATCAGCGATTACTTCTTTAATTCCAGAATGTTTTACACGATCTTTTTCCTCAGCTCTTTTACCGTTATTAAAACGAGATACATCTCCTGATAAATAACCAGTAACTCTTCTTATTCTTTCGAATTTTACTCCTTCACCAACAACTTTTTCCATAATCTTTCATCCTTTCTTTTTATTTATCTACCACAGTTACATCCATCTGTAAGTCTTTCCATTGGAATACCCTCATATTCATGTCTACCACAACCTGGACAAACATCATTAATTACGCCAACATATCCACAAACTGGATCTCTATCCACTGGATGGTTAACAGCTCCATAACCAATTCCAGCTTCTTTCATCATACGAATTACACTTTCAAATGCTTCTACGTTATTAACAGTATCACCATCAAGTTCAATATAAGATATATGACCACCATTTGTGTAATTATGATATGGTGCTTCTAAAGTAAGTTTATTTTTAATACTAATATTATAATAAACTGGAACATGGAATGAGTTAGTATAGTAATCTTTATCTGTTACACCTTTAACTTTTCCATAAATAGCTTTATCAATATTTACAAATCTTCCACTAAGTCCCTCTGCAGGTGTTGCGATTAAAGCAAAGTTTAAATTATATTCTTTACAGTATTCATCACAACGTTTTCTCATAAATCCAATAATTTCTTTACCTAATTTTTGAGCTTCTTCACTTTCACCGTGATGTTTACCAATTAAAGCTTTTAAAGTTTCAGCAAGACCAATAAATCCAATTCCTAAACTACCATGTTTTAATATTTTTCTTAGTCTATCATCTGGACCTAATTTTTCACCATTAGCCCATAACCCTTGTTGGATTAAGAATGGGAAATTATATGATCTCTTACTGCATTGAAGTTCAAATCTTTCAAGCAATTGATCTTTAACTAAATCCATCATTTCACCAAGTTCTTCATAAAAAGATTTCATATCAGCTTTATCTCTTTCTTTCAAAGCTATACCATGTTTAATAGCTATTCTTGGAACATTAATTGATGTAAATGATAAATTACCACGTCCACCTGTAGTCTCATTATCACGATCAGTTACATCAGCCATAACACGAGTTCTGCAACCCATATAACCTACTTCAGTTTTAAAATCCCCTGCTTTATAATATTCTAAATTAAACGGAGCATCTAAGAATGAGAAGTTAGGGAATAATCTTTTAGCAGATACACGGCAAGCAAGTTTAAATAAATCGTAGTTTTTATCTTCAGGATTATAGTTAACTCCCTCTTTTACCTTAAAAATTGATACTGGGAAAATTGGTGTTTCACCTTTTCCTAAACCTTCATCAGTAGCAAGTAAGAAATTTTCAATAACCATTCTACCCTCAGCAGAAGTATCAGTACCGAAATTAATTGATGAGAATGGTACTTGTGCACCTGCTCTAGAATGCATTGTATTTAAATTATGTACAAAAGCTTCCATAGCTTGGAAAGTAGCACGATTAGTTTTAGCCAGTGCTTTTTCATAAGCTTTAGCTAACCCTCTTTTTAAAGTTTTACTATCTTTACAGTATCCTTCAAAATCTTTTAAATTAACTTCAATACTATTAAGTTTATCAATATCTTTAGCTATTCTATCCATGTTAACAAAACTTAACATATCTTCATAATCTAATAAATCATAGATTTGTTGTTTAAATTGTTTTTTAAATGTTTTTAAAACACCAGGAGCCATATAATAATCAAATGCTGGGATACTTTGTCCACCATGTTGATCATTTTGGTTAGATTGAACAGCTATTGCAGCTAAAGCTGAATAACTAACAATATCTTGCGGTTCTCTTAAATGACCATGTCCTGTTGAAAAACCATTTTTAAATAAACGATCAAGTTCAATTTGCATACAAGTAGTTGTCCCCATTGGTAAGAAATCCATATCATGTATGTGAATTGCCCCACTATCATGAGCATCACTAAACTTAGGTTTCATTAAATATGACTTCGCAAACTCCTTTGATACAGTAGAACCATATTGAAGCATAGTTCCCATTGCTGTATCACCATCAACATTAGCATTTTCTCTCTTATTATTATCTTCATTAGCTGATTTTAATCCTAAACCTTCAATTGTTTTTAAGAATTTATGAAGTTTTTTCTCTTCTGAAAATAATTCCCTAGATTGACTTCTTCTTTCACGATATTCAGAAAAATGACTATATACATCTTCATAACCTTTTTTCTGTAAAGATTCTTCTATTAAATCTTGAATTTGTTCAATCTTAATTTTTTCTTGATTTTTGAAATCTTTCTCAATTCTAGAAATAACTTCTTTATATACAATTTGAATATCCTTTTCTGTATATATCGTTTCTTCTTCATCACCATTTTGAACAGTGACGTTATCAAAACCTTTCTTTATAGCTAAAGCAATCTTTGAACCATCAAAATCTACTTTCTTCCCATTTCTTTTAATTACTGTTAAGCCAGAAACTTTTTCCATTACATCTGTCATAAAATACTCCTCCACATCTTCATATCTTGTTAATTCAATTTTAGTATCTTCTAACATTACGAGTCAATAATTTTTCTTAAAAATTTAAAAAGTTGACATTTCCATTTTTTTAATTTTTTATTTTTTTGATTTTTTTATTAAAAAGTATTGACTTATATTTTTCTTTAGCAAACCCTTTATTTTAAAAGGAAATAGTTCATCAAAAGAATGAAAAAGAAATACAAAAAAATTTTATTTTTTTTAAAAATTGTCATTATAAGTAAAATTTATTTTTTTATTTTTTTAATTTTTTTATTTGTTCGATTTACATTTAAAATTTAAAAAAAGACATTCTTTGACAAATGTCAAAATGTCCTTTTTGTATTAACACAACAATTTTAATAAAGAATTATTTTTTAATATCCTTTTTTTCTTCTAAGTCATACTCATATATGTAATAAGGATAATCTGAATTAGATACATATTCAACTCTTTTAGCGCCTATCGCATCTAAAGATTTAAGAGAAGAAATATTGTCTTCCCTAACAGTAAAAATTGGTTTTTTCAATCCTTGTTCCAACATAACGTCATTCAAAAGCATAAATGCCATCTTAGAATAACGCATACCACGATAATCCGGTTCAATATTAGCCCCAAGATTTCCTAAATGTTTTTCACTCTCTAATAATGAAAATCTAACTTCTATTTCCCCTATTTTTGCTTTAGTACCATGTAATGTAATAATATATTTATATTTATCAGGTTTATCTTCAAACTTTTCATGAAAATTCACAAGATATAGATCTATATCACTACTCTCAATATCAGGATTACTTCGTAAATATAAATCTTTTTCTAACCTTTGAAGTTTTAATTTTAAATCAAAAATTTTTCGTGAATAATCTACAACACTACCATCAATACTACCAATCTTACCCTGAAGTTCTCTTAATTCTTTATAAACTTCAAAAATTTCATTTTTTATATCCATATTACTCCTCTATCAAACTTAGTGATACCTTTTCTTGTTCCTTTTTAATATCTATAACATAACATTCAACAATATCACCAACACTAAATAATTCTGATGGATGTTTAATATATTCTTTAGAAAGTTTTGAAATATGTGCAAGACCATCATTATGAAGTCCAATATCGATAAATAAACCGAAGTCTACTACATTTCTAACAGTACCCTGAAGTTTATCCCCAATATGTAAATCTTCAACATGTAAAATTCCACTTTTTAAAATTGGTTTAGGCATTTCATCTCTTGGATCACGATTAGGTTTAGTAAGTGAATCAATAATATCCTGTAATGTATATTTATCTATATCTAAACTAGAATTTTCAATATCATAATTCTTTAACTTATCTTTTAATTTATCCGTACCAATATCTTCTAAAGTACATCCAATAGAATCAAGCAAAACCAAAGTTTGTTTGTAACTTTCAGGGTGAATTGAAGTTTTATCAAGTGGATTTACACCATCTAATATTCTAATAAATCCAATTGATTGTTCAAAAACTTTATCTGAGATACCCTTCATTTTCTTAATTTCATCACGAGATGTTATTTTACCATTAGTATCACGATAACTAATAATAGTATCAATAGCCTTTTTAGTTAGACCAGAAACATATTTCAAAAGTGATGGTGAGGCTGTATTTATATTAACACCAACACCATTAACTGCTTTAGTAACTACAAAATCTAATGATTCATCTAACTTTTTACCTTGAACATCATGTTGATAAAGTCCAACACCTATACTCTTAGGATCAATCTTAACAAGTTCAGATAATGAATCTTGTAATCTTCTACCTATTGAAATAGCACTTCTCTTTTCAACAGTTAAATCAGGAAACTCTGATATAGCTAAAGGTGATGCTGAATAAACAGAAGCACCTGCTTCACTAACTATAATATATTCAACTTTTCTCTTAGCCTCTTTTATTGTATCAGCAATAAACGCCTCACTCTCACGTGATGCAGTACCATTTCCTATTGCTATAATATCAATATTATATTTATTAATTAATTCAAGTACAATCTTTTTACTTTCTTCAATCTTATTATGTGGTTCAGTAGGATAAATAACTTGAATATCAAGTACTTTACCAGTTGCATCTAAAACCGCTAACTTACATCCTGTACGAAAAGCAGGATCATAACCTAAAACTACCTTATCTTTCATAGGTGGAGTTAATAATAAACTTTCTACATTTTTGGAAAAATTATCTATAGCAACTACTTCCGCATTTTCTTTTAATTCAGCTCTAATCTCTCTCTCAATACTAGGAAATATTAAACGTTTATAACTATCTTTAATAGCATCTTTTACTTCTTCAACCACAAAAGAATCTTTATTCTTAATTATTTTACTCTCTAAATAACTAATTAAAATCTCATCTTTAATATCAATACCAACACTTAATACATCTTCCTTCTCACCACGGTTAGTAGCAAGTACACGATGTGGTTTAATCCTATTTAATGGTTCATTATAGTCATAATACATTTCATAAGTTTTAGCTTCATCCTTAGCATTTTTCTTCAACTTACTAGAAAGTACACCATTTTGATATAATCTTCTTCTAAGTTCTTTACGATAACCAGCATTATCACTAATCCATTCTGCAATTATATATTTAGCACCTTGAATTGCATCTTCTACTGCTTTAACATTTTCATTTAAAAACTTCTTAGCCATATCATCTAAACTACCATTAGTAGGATAAGCCATTATCATCTTAGCAAGTGGTTCAAGTCCATTTTTAATAGCTTCTGTAGCCTTAGTCTTTTTCTTTTCTTTAAATGGTCGATATAAATCTTCTACTTCAACTAACTTTAGACATTTCATGATAGAATCTCTTAACTCATCTGTTAAAAGTCCTTTTTCATCTATCAAACGAATAACATCTTCTTTTCTTTTTAACAAGTTTACTTGATATTCATAAACCTCATTAATACTACGAATAATTTCTTCATCTAAAGCACCTGTTGCTTCCTTTCTATAACGCGCTATAAAAGGAATTGTATTTCCTTCACTTAATAAATTTAAAACCGTTTCTACTTGATTAGGTTTAATATTTAAATTATTACTAATTTCTAAAATAATATCTTGATTCATATTTATATCCTCCATATATTATTTTAGCAAAACCAATAAAAAAAGTTTAGTCCATTGACTAAACTTTACTATTAAACTTTACTATTTAAAACTAGGTCTATTATTTAAAAGTAATACTTTTTTATCTTCCATTTCTATAGCTTGTACTTTTTCTTCAGGATATTGTTTCTTATATTCACCTTTAATAAATTTTTGAAGTTTAATATCATCTTTAGCTACAAATACACAGTAAGAAGTAATATCACCGACTTTAACACGAGCTAATTTACACTCTTCTTTAACTTTAGCTAATTTTTGTTCCCTAGTTAATTTAACCTTTGGAATATCACTAGTATCAGCTAAAACTAAATTTTCAACACCAATAGCCTCTTCATTAGATTCATCTGTTGTAAGTTCAGTATACTGTTTATCATCAATTATAACTTCTTCTTCATATTCTTTATTATTTGATTTTACAAAACATTTTCTCAATGATTTAAAAAATCCTTCTTTTTCTACATTTTCAACTAAATCTTCATTTGTGTTTTGATTATATCCTTCTTTAATTTGTTTAAATTCATTAATAGAATCTTTACATGAAGAGTTATAAAACCAAGAACCACCAACAAAAGCAGCTGTCATAACAAAAGCAGGGATAAAGCCTATAGTAGCAATTGATACTGCTGACATCAAAGCCCCAGCAGCACAAGCACAAAATAATGTTCCTTTAAAGATACATTTACTAAAAGACTTAACCAAATCTTTTTTATCATAAATACCAAATTCAAAATTTAATGCTCTTTGCCTCTTTATAAATTGTTTTTCTGCTTTTCTAGTATAATACCACTCTGTAAGATTATTTTTCACTTCGTGTATTCTTTCAGCACTAGTTTCCTTCTTATTAGAAAACCAATCAGCTATTCTAGCACCTAGACTTAATTCCATTTTTGGAAAATCAAAATCCATTTCACTTTCCACATTTTCATATTCACAATTATCTAACATCTCTAATTCATCTAATACTTCTGTTTCTGTATAATTATAATCCATAATAATAATCCCCCTCTTCTTAGATATGCCACATATTATAACACAAAACGCAAAAAAAAGCAAGGGCAAACAAAAAAGCACTAATAAAGTGCTTAAATTATTTAATATTAGTTTTAGATATTACAACAACAGGTCTAACACCAAATTGCGTATTATCATTTGCATATTGGACATTAGAATTATTATATCTACCAGAAACACCCCAAACGTATGAAGAATTTAAATTTGAAGGTGTACTAGTCCAATATGAAGTAGTTGTTAACCAACTTGAATTAAAAGTTATTTGTGCTTGATCAAAAACTTGAGAATCAGCATTTGCTAACTGTTGCATTGTTGGTAAAGATACAACTAAATCCTCTAATGTTCCATCATTTAAAGTTAATGATTGTCTTAATAATGGTGTATAAGTATTATCTAACCAAAGTTTAACAGTTGAATCACTGATTACAGTGGTACTATTACTATTATAAACATTACATCCATTTTCTGGAGTTAAACAATAACTATTATTCTCAGTTAATCTGTTATTAGCTGCATCAAAAACTTGAACACTACACTCATACATACCATCTAAATTAGCACCACAAGTATTATCATATGTTCCATCAAAATTTAAATTATAATCAGAAAGTAAAGTTACAGTGGTCTGATTAGAAGCACTATCCTGTAATACATGCCATTTTGAACCATCTTTTAATGTAACGCTATCACCTATTTTATATTCAGTACTATAAGTTTCATTAACCCCACTTTGAACACTTTCTACAACAACTTTACCATGGAAATGTTTACCTAAAACACTATTAGGTGCAGCTTCATCAATCCAAATACGAATTTCATGAATTTCACTACTACCAGAAACCAAATTACTAGATTGATAAATAACATAATCACTAGATTCCTTACTACTTAATAATACAGGTTCTTCATTATCAAACTTATATTTTATATATTTTTGAAGTAATAAATTATCTTCGCAACCATCTTCTTCAATTATTGCATCATCATATAACACTTTAATTTTAAAATCTGCTGTAATACTACCAGTATTAGTAACGCTAAAACGATAAGGACTAGAATTAATACCTTCAGTATCACTTATAGGATAAGCACCATTTAACGATAAAATATCACCAAATCCTTCACCTGTATCAACATAACTTATTTCCAAATTACCTACTTTTAAAACATTATATTCATCTGCTTTAGAAGTAGCAGAAAATATTGCATAACTACCACCAATCATAGTAATAACTATAGCTAATCCTGCAACAATTGTAATTAATAACTGATGTTTAAAAATCTTCTTATTATCTTTTGAAAACATATCATCACCGTACCCATATTATAAATCTAATATTATTATACCATGAATTACTAATAAATCTATATAAAATTAAAAAATATTAAGATTAATAACCTAATCTTAACACTTCTAAAGTAACATTATTGATTATTCCAAGTTCATATGATTCTGCCTCATTTGAAACAAGTAAATCTATTTGAAAATTCTTACCATCGCCTATTCCACCACCACGATCTAAAACAATAGCAGTAATAACGCTATCATAATACTCCATTCTAACAATGCTACCTAAAGGATATTTTTTATCAGCAGCAACAACTCTAACTAATCCAAAAGTAGAATCTTCGTAATATATTCTCCCATCACCTATATAATAACCTGAAGCAGTGTACCCACCACATCCATAACAATCATGACCATAATGACTAAGACTAACCATCTCTTCAGCTAATACTGTAACAGTATCATTAACTTCTTCTTTATTATCAATTGGCTTCTTTTCTTCATTCTCTATAGTAGAATCGTATTTATTAATACCAATATCAACTATAAAACCAACAAATATTAACATTATAAATATACATATTAATTTTGATATTCGTTTCTTTTTTTTCATTATTTCACCTCTCATTGACTCCATAAGTATAACATATTTATAAAATACAAACAAATACTAAAAATTACCAAAAAAAGAACCATTCAAGGTTCCTTTTCTACATGTAATTATCAGCTTTAACTTCCATAAAAGCTTTTGGATGTTTACATACTGGACACATTTCTAATGCTTTAGTGCCAACGTAAACATGACCGCAATTACGACAAATCCAAATTTTATCTTCTTTCTTTTCAAAAATAGATTCATCCTCAATATTTTGAAGAAGTCTTAAATATCTTTCTTCATGTTCTTTTTCAATTTTAGCAACCGCATCAAATAAATAAGCAAGTTCATTAAAACCTTCTTCTTTAGCTACTTTAGAAAATTCTGCATACATATCAGTCCATTCATAGTTTTCACCAGTTGCTGCATCCTTTAAGTTATCTAAAGTTGTTGGAACTTCCCCATTATGTAAATATTTAAACCATAATTTAGCATGTTCTTTTTCATTATTAGCAGTTTCTTCAAAAATCGCAGCTATTTGTTCATAACCATCTTTTTTAGCTTTAGAAGCATAATATGTATATTTGTTTCTAGCTTGACTTTCACCCGCAAAAGCAGTCATTAAATTTTGTTCTGTTTTTGTTCCTTTTAATTTTTCATAATCCATAATTTTACCTTCTTTCTTACATTTATATCAAAAGATTACTCTTTTAATAACTATTTATTTTTACATTTATTACAGAAACCCTCAATCATTAAATTATAATTAATAATTTCCTCATTTCTATTTTGATATCTATTTTTAATAGATACTAACATTTCATCATCCACGATATCAATTATATTACCACATTTTAAACATTCAAAATGAACATGATCAGTATAATAATCGTACCTATCAATACCATTCTTAGTTTTAATTTGATAAATCTTACCCTCATCTAAAAATCTTTTAACATTACGATAAACAGTTGCTTGCCCTATAGATGGATCAATATTTTGAACTTTTTCATAAATCTCTGCGATAGTTGGATGATCTTTACTATCCCTAATAATTTTTAAAACAACATATTTTTGTCTCGTATTTCTCTGATCCATAACACACCTCTATTGATAATCATTATCAATATAATTATAGCAGTAAAAATTATTTAATACAAGCATTTTTATTGACTTTTATATTTTTTTCTAGTAGAATGGAAATGTACTCGAAAAAAGTGCATATATTAAATTAGATGGGTCTATAGCCAAGTGGTAAGGCATGGGACTGCAACTCCCTGAGCGTTGGTTCAAATCCGACTAGGCCCTCCATTTTTATAATAACTGTTTTAAACAGTTTTTATTTTTATCATAAGCGGACATGATTTAATGGTAGAATACAACCTTGCCAAGGTTGGTGTGGGGGTCCGATTCCCCTTGTCCGCTCCAAATTGTTGATTAATTGATGCTTAATTGTATCAATTTTTTTATATCCAAATCCCACTCGTTGCTGATTAATTGTATTTTATTTGTTGTTTATTTTAACATTTATATTAGATTTATTTTTGAAATAATTTCTAATATATTTTTTTATTGTGTTTAAGGTATACCTTTCTCCATCTACAAAGAATAAGTCATCATCTTCATGGTATTCATCATAATGTAATACTATCAAATTATCTCCATTTTTACTAAACACTAACATATGAGGTGTAATTGCATGTATATTAACTTTATCAAACATAACAATATAACCATCATAGTAAGTAACATTTATTCCACTATGTTTAGCCATTTTATTTAATTCTTCTTTTGTATCCTCATTAAATATCATTCTTTCTACTGAAACCTTGCAAATATCGTTCACCTCCTGAAGTTAATTATTAACTTCACACAAACGATACCGCATAATTTCATAAATATCCAGCAAAAAAAGAAGCATTAATATGAATTGTCACCTATGCTTCTTTTGTCATATAAAATTATTCAAGTTCATTTAAAATATTTTCAATATTAACTGCAGTTTTATCATTTGTCTTCGTATCTTCTATTGTATAATTTGTGCCATCAAATTGATTGCCTAATATAATCATTTTTGGCGTTCCTAAAACATACACATCGTTTATTCTATTTCCAATAGATAAATTTTCTCTATCATCTAATATTGCTTGAACATTATTTTCTAACAAATAATTATATAATTTTTCAGCTTCACCTTTATTCTTTTCATTGTATATAATTTGAACTTTATATGGAGCTATATTATAAGGTAATACAAATCCTTTCACTTGTTCACTTGTTTTAATTACACTATTTTCTAAAATACAACCAATGATTCTTCCAAGTCCAATGCCATAACACCCCATATAATATGGCTTATCTTCCCCATTTTCATCCTTATAATATAATTTCATACTTTCCGAATATTTAGTTCCTAATTGAAATGTGTGTCCTAACTCAACAGTATTATATTTTACTAATGAATTTATATCATTTATTCCAAATTGTGCTAAATATTCATCTCTATTATCAAAATCTAATACTTCTGCATTTAAACCAATATTATTTTTGGCATCATAAACAATTATATCTTCACCTAATTCAAGTTTTGCTTGCCATTCATGAGATACCTTACCACCAATTGTTCCATTATCACTAATTGTAGGAACAATATCTATTCCTAATCTTCTAAAAATTCTAAAATATGCTTCTTTTAATTCGTTATAAGTGTTCAACATATCATCTTCAGTTTTATCAAACGAATATGCATCCATCATAACAAAACTTCTACTTCTAAACAAATATCCTCTACATCTTATTTCTTTTCTAAATTTTTCCCCAATTTGATAATAAGTTGCTGGTAAGTTCTTATATGACCCAAGTCTATTAGCTCCAAATAGTGTAGCACATTCCTCTGCTGTTGGAGCAAGACCATATTCTCCTAAATTATTATTTAGAGTAAACATTATATCTCCATCTTTAGTGTACATATCCCATCTATTAGATTGTTCCCATATTTTCTTTGGTTGTAATTTTGGAAATTCTGTTTGAATGCATCCAATCTTGTCTAATTCTTCAATTATGATGTTTTCAACTATTCTTTCTAATTTAGTCCATAAATTCCCATATCCATAAATACCACTTTCAAATTGATATAATTCTCCTAGTTTCATTAATATATCTTGACCAGAATATTTATTATCTACATCTTTTAAATTAATCTTTTTAATATTTAATTTGCTTAATTTCATTTTAACCTTTCCTTCCTATAATTTAAATAAAAATTATATCTCGGTCGTTTAACTAAAATAAAATTCATTATTATCACATCCCTTAATAAAAATTAAAAAAGGATAGCATAAGGAGTCAAAATATGACGGTGCCATCCTTTTAGTTTACTTAATTGTTGATAACGGTATTAACCGGAAATGTTTGCATTTCACTCTGAAGGTAGGAATTAAGTAGTATCATAACTTGTTCTCACTATACCAAGCTCACTTATATGCTTAACTAAATAATATTCCTTCGTCTTTGATTTGATGAACTAATTATATCACATATTCTTAAAATTTCAAAATTTCAGATAAATTTGTTGTATGATTGTATGTTTATTATCATCTAATGTGCAAATAATACATAAATGTTTTGTTGATTGATTGTGTTAATATTTGTTGTATGAAATAAAAATTATTTAGCAACATATAGTATCCAAATTCTTCATTTAATCACCACTAAAAAATTGTTATTTATATTGTTTTCTTTTTGTTACTTTATGTACAAAACTATTAACCCTTTGAGGAGAATCAAAACAACAAACCCTTTATTTATAAGAAATTTATTTTCAAAAGGGTTTGGAAGCATACTCTCATTCGCTCCATTAGATTTAAAACCACATACATTTAGTATGTGGTTTTTTTATTATCTTCTTATTCTATAAGCAATTAATTGTTCTGGAAGTAAATAAATATTCTCATTATAAAGTAATATATTCTCACGTGGAATACCAAGTTGATCAGATACTAAATTCAAAGTATCTCCTTCTTTAGTAATATAAACAAACACTCCCTCTTTAGGAACCAATAACTTTTGATCAGGAAAAATATATTCATTTAATTCTAATCCATTAATATTAGCTAACATCTCTGCCGTAATATTATATTTCTTTCCTATCTGATATAAATTATCGCCTTTCTTAACCGTATAATACTCAAATGCACTATCTTCAGAAGTAGTTGGAATAATAAGTTCTAAACCTGGAACCAAATAATAAATATTTTTTAAATCATTTTCTTTAATCAAATCCTCTACCCTAATATTAAACTTATTAGCTATACTTTGTATAGTATCCCCTACTTGAACTATATAAGTCATATAACACTCTCCTCTTTTCAATATATGAAAAGAAAAAGAAAATCATTACGATTTTCTATAAACACTAATTCTATTACTCTTATTATATTTTAAATCACTATTCTTAAGTACCGGAATTAATCCATCACTATTACTATAATAGTATAATGTATCCCCACTAACAAAATAAATAGTATCGTATGAAACATTAAAATTATTAATATCTGACATCTTAAATAGTAAAATTGGTTTATCTAAATAATTATTAGAAACTTGATAAACCTCTCCATTATTATTATAAAAATAATAACTAGAATCACTTTTGATTATCCCATTATAACTATAATTATTTAAACTATTATCAATTGCATCAAATTTAATCTTTTTACTAACAAAATCATAAATATTAGCATCGTTCCAATTACCATCATAAATTTGACCACCAAGATCTACACTACCTATTAAACGTGCCTTCTTATTTTCAAAATTTATTTCTATCTGTAATAAATTGGATGGATCAGTATAATAAAGTTTACCATCGACTACACCATTAATATATGTATCACTAGATAAAGAATATCCTAATTGTATCTTTTCCTTACTATTATCATTTAAATTAATAATAGTAACACTAGAAAATTCTAAAACTCTACTACTTAAATAATTAGGAACAACATAATAATTATTAACTAAATATCCATGATCATTATTATATTTATCAAAACCTAAAACCATATTAGAATTATAACTATCTTTAGTTATTGAATTAATTCCCTTATATACCCATAAAACAACAACATCATCATCTAAAAGATTATTTTCATAAATTGTCGAAGTATTATATTTCTTAGTTGTTTTAGTATCACTAACTTTATTAATATTAAAACCTTTTTCTTTTAAAGAATTATCTATCATAGAAATAAAATTCTTATCACTATATGAATTACTTGAATACAACTTACCATCTTTAAAACATTGTAAATAAGTACCACTACCATTATTCAATACAGGATAAATACACTCACTAGTATCCTTACCAAAATATTCTATACTCTCAATTATTTGTTTCTGTTTATTGTATTTATTTTCCAAAACATAATGATATTCTTTACCATCACTAGTTATTTTAATATCATAACTATCACCATTTTCTTTTTGGTACATCTCAACTATACTAAACTCTTTATCACCATTAAAAACTTTATAATCAACTTCATGTCCGTCTTTGATAAAATTTATTCCCCATTCAAAAACCAAAAATAAAACAGCAAAGATTACCAAAATAGAAATTATTTTTTTCATACTACCACCTCTATACCTTAATAATATTATAACCCATTTTTAAAGAAAAAAAGATAAATTTTTTATTTATCTTTTAAACCTCTAGTACCTTTTTTCTGTTCCATCATATAAGAAGTGATCATAGTTTCAATTTCATCTAATGCATCTTTATCTATATTAGATAAAACTACTAATTCATTAATTGTATCAATCTTAATCTTGCCCCAGAATACTCCAGATAAAACTTTTAAATCATTAAACATATCAGGCGTAATTGAATCCAAAAAATATCCAAACAATACTCTTTTACGACCAACCAATAATCTTTTATCAGTTAATACAACAACAGCCGTAGTAAAGAAATCAAACATACTATCATTCTTTTGAGCAGCAAAAACATATAAAACTTTTTCATCAGGATTAATATGTTTTTCTACAATTTTTGAATTTTGTTTTAAACGCCAAACAACAGTAGAACCATATTTTCTTTTAAATTCTAATGCTTGTTCATATACAGATACTTTTTTCTTTCTCATAATATCACAGTCCTTTATAAAACTATTATAACATCTCATCAATCATTTTCAAAAGTTTTTCTAATAATTCATCAATAAAATCACATATTTTAGCTAATACCATATCAACTACTTTATCAATGAAACTTTTTTTATTATCTTTTTTCTTATTATCTGTAGTAGTATCTTTATTACTAACATTACTATCTTTATCTTCAGCTGCAACTTCATCAATAGACCATATACCAAGTTTATTAACCTTAGCTAATACTTCACTATCTTGAAGTAAAGATGTATATTTATAATCACCATATAAATAAGCAACTTCTGCATAACCTTTACTAACTAATGATTCTTGTAATAAAACATCATCAACAAATACCCAAACTAGTTTTCTACCATAGTTATCTTCTTTATCACTATCAGCATCATATTCTAATTTAATTTTTTTAGCTTTAGTTAATAAATCACATGTATAATTACTCGCATCTTTTCCAAACGGTTCTTCGCCCACAGTAGGATGAACAGTTTCAGGTGTATCAATAGCTAAAAACCTAGCTGTAAAAACTTCTTCATCAAGTTTAAACTTAGCTGTATCCCCATCAACACATGCTTCTAAAGTTACTATTTCTGTATTATTACTTTCGACCAATGCATAACTAGTAACAGGACAAACTAAAACTAAAAGCATAACTATATATATAAATTTCTTCATAAAACTACCTCATATATACCTAATAATTTCTAAAACTATATTATCTTTCTTAGTATAACCATTAACTTTCCCAATCTTATATTTTCCAAATCTCCTAATCGATAAAATATCTCCTTCTTTTAATAAAACATTCATCTTATTAAGTTCACTATAATTAAGTAAAACTAATTTATCTAATATCATTTCATTTACTTGATTACGACTCTTAGAAGTTATTTTACTAACAACACTATCTATTCTCATACTACTAACTAAAATATTAATTTCTTCAAAGTGTTTTCTATTTAAAATAATTTCATCTACTTTAATTAGTTTAATTAACTCTCCCTTTATCATCATTAAATTACTTTCCAAGAAAGAATTCATACGTGTTAAATTAGTATAATAAAAATATCCTTCTTCAACAAATATATCACCTATTAAACTTTCATCAAACCCGAGTGAAAATAAAGTTCCCAAAATCTGTGAATGAGTAATATCAGTTATACTAGCTTTATAAAAAGTTACAAAATTTTCATATTCACCAAAATAAAAAATAACTTTTTCTAAAAAGGGATATGGTTGATAAATAGAATAAGAAATCTTTCTATTATCAAGAAAACTACTAATTAACTTAGCTTGTCCCATATTTAAAAAGTTAGTATAAGTACTTATACCATTCTTTTCATAAGCATTATATTTATCGAGTACATTAGCCAATAATATTTTATCCTCTTTACTATAAATTCTATTCATCATAATCCCCAACTATTATTATATAATACTTTTTAAATATACTAATTCATATCAACAACATTTTACATCTTTTTACATAACTACAACCCTATCTTAACTAAAATAACATCCTCACCAATCTTAGTAATACTATGCCAATTTATTTCAGTATCTGCTCCTCTATTAAAAAATTTAAAAAAATTCTTATTAGGTTCAATTATAAAAGAAACAATATTTCCACTACCTTCATCTATTTTAACATCAATAATACTACCTATATTTTTACCATCATTAACATTAACTATATCTTTATTCTGTAAATCTGATAACCTCATATTACCACCTAACAAAGTATATGAAAAAAAGACATATTAAATGTCTTTAACAGAAACTTTTATCTTTTTCTTCTACTTCTTCTAAAGCTATAGCTAATTGATCAGCGCATGATGTACTTTTAAAACCACATATATTTCCTTTACACATGTTAATAATATCTTCTTTTTTCCATCCATCTAGTATCTTAGAAATCATTTTCAAATTACCAGGGCATCCACCCACAAACTCAATATTACTAACAACACCATTATTTAAATCAAAAGATATCTCGCGACTACATACTCCATTAGTCTTATAAGTATAATGCATACTACCACCTCAAACTAAGTATACAAAAGTTAATTTTTTATTTCAACACTTTCTTCAAAGTATTAATAGCATTTTTTTCTAATCTAGATATTTGAGCTTGACTTATTCCTAGTTCACTAGCTATTTCCATTTGTGTTTTACCAATAACGTATCTTTGATCGATAATATATCGTTCACGTTTATCCAAATCATCTATCGCATCCCCAACAGCTAAACTAACATCCATATCTTTATCATTTAAACTCTTATCTTCTATTTGATCATATAAATAAATTGTATCTCCACCATCACTATAAATAGGTTCAAAGATACTAACAGGACTCTTCATCGCATCCAGTGCCATAATAACATCCACTTCATCTATCCCTAATTCATTAGAGACTTCATTAAGAAGTACTTCTCTACCAAGTTTTCTAGTAAGTTCTTCCTTAACTCTTAAAGCATTATAAGCTAAATCCTTCATCGAACGACTAACTCTAATACTATTATTATCTCTTAAATATCTTTTAACTTCACCAAGTATCATTGGAACTGCATAAGTTGATAATTTAACTCCATGACTTAAATCAAAATTATCAATCGCTTTAACAAGACCAATACATCCAACTTGAAATAAGTCATCCAAATTTTCACCACGATTATTAAACTTTTTAATAATACTTAAAACAAGTTTCAAATTACCATTAATTAAATCTTCTCTCGCAAAAGGATCACCATTCTTCATCTTAATAAATAATTCTTCTGTCTCACTACTACTTAAAACCTTAATATCCGCTGTATTCACGCCACTTATTTCCACCTTGTGACGTGCCATAATAATCTCCTTTCATTATCTTTATGGGATAAAAAAAAGATTATTATTCAAAATAACCTTTAACTAATCATTATAATTTAAACCACTAAGCTCTTCCTTAATCTTATCTGATTGATTTCTAGTATTATGAACTATAGTTGCATCAACTGTTAAAATCAACAATAAAACTATAATTATAATAGCTGAAACTGAATATAAAACAATTGAAACCGCAAACCCTTTATTATTTAATTTCATAGTATCACCTTAACATTAATTATATATAAATACCCCTTAAAAAACAAGTTACTTTTTCATCTTGCAAATTATTTTTTTATCACTTTCACTAACTCTATTAGATTCATTTATCTTTTGAAGAGCTTTATTATAAGTAAAAGTAGATAAATTATTATTATATAAGTAATCTAAACACCTTTCTCTATCCTTAACAAACATAACTGAAATAAGCCAAGCTACGGCCATATCAGTATAATAATAGCCAGAAGAAATCTTATCGATAATAGCAATAACCTTATCTATGTATTTATCTACCAAAAAATAATCCATCATCATAACTATCATAAATCTAAGTTCAAATTCATTTCTACTATTTTTATATTTAGTAATAAATTCCCACACCTCATCTAATTCATTATCTTTAAATTTAAAACTAGCACATACTGTATCACATATTGCCCAATTATCTATTTTAGGAATAAACTTTTCTAAATACAAAAACTTTTCATCCAAAGACATTTTACTAGTAACTATTATTAAACCTTCTATCATAACTTCTTCATAATAATCTCTACTAATATTATCTAAATAAATTATATAATCATCTTTTAATATTTTCTTAACAAGTTTTCTTATATCAGGAACTCTAACACCAATAATATTATTAATACCTGGACACAAAGAACTATGAAATTCTTTGTATTTTAAATCTTGTAGTAACATTAATTCTTTTCTAATATCAATCATTTTCTACACAACTTCCTAATGAATTTAGCTATAAAATATATGATACAAGCTCCACCAAATATAGTTACAATATAGAAAAGTATAAATAATACAAATGGTAATTTTTCTTGTATAACATTAAAAACTGGTAATGTACTAATAAAATATGGACTAATATAAAACATATCAAATGTATCACCATTTAAAATTCCAGAATTGTAAACACTAATATTTAAAACCTGAGCTATGAAAACAAAAACTAAGAAAACAATGAAAGCTCTAAGCAAATTACTTTTATTTATTTTAACTTCACCACTCATAAGTAAATAAACTGATACCACAAAACTACCACAGTGTAACCACATTGTATGAATATTAACTAATGTATCACTAACAAAACAACTATCAGGAATAATCATTGTTACTAAACCACCAAGTATTGTAACAAAAGCCATATAAGATAATAATGAGTCACGAACTTTACCTTTTTTCAAAAATAAACATATTAAAGATACAAATATTGGAGTTGTACAAAGTTGAAAAGGTGCAGCATACCATTCATAACTCCAAGTGACTGTATTAAGAACCGGATCATAATTAAAAGCCCAAATAAGTTGTTTAAGAAGTTCTAAAGTAAAAGCTACCACTCCATAGATACCCAATACTATTTTTAACTGTTTATCATTATATTTTTTTTTAAACAAAAACAAAATAAATATAATAACTATAGTTAATATTATCCACATCATATGAAACGAACCATAAGATTCTGGTTCAGTCATAGTTCCCTGTAACATATACAAAAACTTTTCAAACAAATTCATACTATCACTTCTTTACTACTATTATCAATCTAATTATAACACTAGAAATAAAAAAAAGATTTAAAAAGCACAAAAAAAGTTCTGTGTTTACAGAACTTAATTCATATATGGCGGAGACAGAGAGATTTGAACTCTCGCGCCAGTTGCCCGACCTACACCCTTAGCAGGGGCGCCTCTTCAGCCTCTTGAGTATGTCTCCAAATACGGTGAACTCATTACGCATCCGTAGTTATAATGATACCGTATAATTAATAGATTGTCAATAATTATTATGGCTAATTTTTTCAAATTAATCCAAGCTATTACCACACAAGAAACAAGTTCTTACACTACTTTTCATTTGTGCGCCACATTTAGGACAAGTTATAAATTCACTATCCTGTTTTTCTATCGGTTGAACTAAAGGTTTTACTAAAGAAATTTTGGTTTCTTCTGTTTTTGTATCACCAAAAACTTCACTCGCTAAACTCTCTACTTGTGTTTTTGTTTCAGTATAATCAACAGAATTAGAAATATTAGATTCTACTACATCAACTGGTTTGACATCATACATTTGATTTTGGAACTCAGTATTTGTATCACTAGGTTCTTCTACCACTTCTTCCTCAATATAAGGAACAAAAGTTAATTTAGAAGGATCTATATTAGGTTTAACTTGTTTACCTTGAGGCTGAGACTTATAAATAGTCTGTTTATTATCAACATCTAATAACTCCTTAGTGTAATCATTTTGATAAACACCACCACCAATAGATATATTAAGTTGTTTAGAACCTTCATCCAATTTATCATGTACTGTTAATTCAGGATTTTCTTCTACTATAACTGGAACTTCAACAACAGTAGACTTTTCTTCCATAGCTACAATATTAATTCCAATATATTCACTCTTACTAAAAGCTAATAATGGATAAAAAATAAATGGCAAAAACGCAAGACCCCATGCGAAACTATCACTTCTTCTAAAAAATTTAACTAATAAAAAACATACCCTAACATATATAAATATATTAACTATTGGAATTAACATCAAAATAAAATAATAACTGGGTAAATTAACTATTTCTAATAAAACCTTAATATTATAAAAAGGAATAATAGCTGATATACCAGAACGATTAGCTTTTTTATAAACTTTAGAAACAGAGATTAAAGTAAATACTAATAACGCTACTAATAAAATACATGCAATTATAATATATATAAAAGTTTGGTCTATATTTGTTTCAAAAACTGTAGGATAATCATTATACATATATACCCTCCTATTCTCATAATTTATTTTACCAAATATTTAAAAAAAGTTATATAGTTTTTAAAGAAAAATAAAAAACCCTGTCAAGCAGAGTTCCTATTCAAAAATATGGTGACCAGTACGGGATTCGAACCCGTGAATGCCGCCGTGAAAGGGCGGTGTGTTAAGCCACTTCACCAACTGGCCAAATGGCGCCTGATGTAGGACTCGGACCTACGACCTATCGGTTAACAGCCGAGTGCTCTACCAGCTGAGCTAATCAGGCACAATTACATAAAGCTATTTCATTATATAATACATTTTTTACTTTGGCAATACTTTTTTTAAATTTTTTTCCTAATTTTTACATAAAAAGAAGAGCATTAACAATAAATACTCCTCTATTAATTAATTCTTATTAGAAATCACAGTTTCCTGGTGTTCTTGGATATGGAATAACATCCCTAATATTTTCAACACCTGTCAAATAAATTAGTAATCTTTCAAATCCCATACCAAATCCACTATGTACACATCCACCAAATCTTCTTAAGTTTAAGTACCAGTCCATTTCTTCAGTTGGAACTCCCATTTCTTTCATACGAGTAACCAGTTTATCATAGTTTTCTTCTCTTTGAGAACCACCCATTAATTCACCAGCACCAGGTACTTCTAAGTCTACAGCCGCAACAGTCTTTCCATCTGGATTTTGTTTCATATAGAATGCTTTAATATCTTTAGGCCAATTTGTAATAAATACTGGTCCATTGAAATATTCAGTAATATATTTCTCATGTTCTTTAGCGATATCTTCACCATATTCAGGTGTAAATTCCCATTTAACATCAGCTTTCTTTAAAATAGTAATTACATCTTCATGACTAATTCTAGTAAACTCACTATTAACAAGTTTATTTAATTTATCTAATAGACCATTTTCAACAAACTTATCAAAAAATTCCATTTCATCTTTTGCATTTTCAAGTACATAATTAACTACAAACTTAAGCATATCTTCCATAACATCCATATCACCTTCTAGATCACAGAAAGCCATTTCAGGTTCAATCATCCAGAATTCATTAGCATGTGTTTTAGTATTTGAATTTTCTGCTCTAAATGTTGGACCAAATGTATAAGTATTTTTAAATGCTAACGCAAAAGTTTCAGCTTCTAATTGACCAGATACTGTTAAAGATGCTGGTTTATTAAAGAAATCTTTACTATAATCTACTTTTCCACCACTAGCTACCTTATCTAAATCAAGTGTAGTCACTTGAAACATTTCCCCTGCTCCTTCACAGTCACTAGCAGTAATAAGTGGTGCATGAAAATATACAAATCCTCTTTCTTGAAAATATGTATGAATTGCCATTGCAGCTAAACTTCTAACACGGAAAACTGCTTGAAATAAATTAGCTCTAGGTCTAAGATATGCAATTTCTCTTAAAAATTCACGAGAATGTTGTTTTGGTTGAAGTGGATAATCATCACTACAGTCACCTTCTAATGTAATACTAGATGCTTTAATCTCATAATCTTGTCCAGCTCCTTCAGATTTAACCAAAGTACCAACAACACTTATAGCGCTACCATGTTTTAGGGCATCAATCCTATCAAAATCATTTGTTTCTTTATCATATACAACTTGCATATGTTTAAAGCATGTACCATCTGAAAAATCAATAAATCCAAATTCTTTTTGTTTACGATGTCTTCTAATCCATCCTTTTACAGTTATTTCTTTTCCAACATAACTTTCAATATCTTTAAATAATTCTCTTAAATCTACCATAATTTTACCTTCTTTCTTTTATTCTACTTCTTCAAAACGATATTCCTGATTAACATCAGGATATTTATTCTTATCTACTTTAGATAAAAACATATCATAATCTCTAACCCAAAACATACCATCACCATATAATGCTTTATACACAACTAACTTATGTGGTTCATCATCATTATTACTTTCAGAATCATAAGCCACTGCAACAACCTCATATAAATTGCCCTTAAAGTGTTTATAAACCCCACCTACTTTTATTTTTCTTTCCATTTTTACCTCTCTATAATAATATAACATAAAAAGACTAGTCCATACCACATGCAAAAAATACATATGGGACGAAACTAGTCTTCCGCGGTGCCACCCAATTTATCATAAACATTAAATGTTTGAATTTATGATCCCTTCGATTTCTAATAAAATCTAGTATTTTAACGGTTACTACCGGCTTATACTACTAACATTTCATATAAGCAACTCCAAAGTGTTTTTCATACTGTTTTTTATGTTAGCTTCCACCATACCTAACTCGCTTTATAAAAAAAGTAAAGTATTACTCCTCTTTTTCAAAGTTGTTAATCAAATTATATTTCTATTTTTAATATATGTCAATATTAATTTTTAATACAAAAAATTAAAAAAGATTCATAATCATATGACCATGAACCATTGTACACATTAAATGGTGGGCCTGAATGGACTTGAACCATCGACCTCACGCTTATCAGGCGTGCGCTCTAACCACCTGAGCTACAAGCCCATTTAATTAGTGAACATTTACATTCTACTATATTTTAACGACCTTGACAAGTATTTTCTTTAAAAAAGTTAAATTTTTAAAAGAAAACTATATCTAATCCAATTTATGCAACTATTTCAATATAGTTTTCTTAAAAAATATATTATTGATTTTTTTCTTCAAAGAATTTTAAAACATCCTCTTTTCCATAAATTCTTTCAACAACTTTTCTATTTTTAATTTTAACGATAGTTGGATTTACTGCTTTAAAATCTACTAATCTAACTGGTTTTTCAATTAATTTTTCACCATCTTGTAATACATACTCTTTATTTAAATGTTTTTCCAAATCAATTATATGAAATGGTAAACTCTTATCTTTACTAGTATAAGTATCTATTAAAGTTAAATAATAACTAGCGTAAGCATTAGTAAAATCAAATAATAATACATAATATTCACTTTCACTACGGTTTAACATTTGTCCAACCATAATTTCTTCATATTGAATACTAACTTCTTCTTTTACTTCTTCTTTTTTCTTTTCACCAAACTTAATTTCACCACTTAATATTGCAGTTCCAAAATAAGTTAAAACAAGTACTACTAAAACACCAATAGATATTTTGATGATTTTGTTGTACTCCATGTCACTAGAACTATTAGTTCTATATAAGTTTCTCTTCTGTTTTTTCTTTCCCATGTTAATCACCACAAACTTATTATAGCATGTACCCAAGAAAAATCAAATAAAAAAGAAGAATTACTCTTCTATTTCATAACCGGAATAACATTAACACTTCTAGCTATATCCAAAAGTTCATCCTGGCTCATAACATCACTTACTAAATAATAATCAACACCATTACTACTCCATGTAACTGAACTATCTGTTAAAGCACCAACTGTATCTATTAATAAATATGGTTCCCCATAAGTAGGAATTATTGAAAATTCCTCTTCTATACTAGTTGTTTCTTCTACTAAAAGGAATGGTTTTTCACCTTCAAAAGTCATAATAACTCTTTCCCCGTCTGTCTTAGCTATTCTTTCCTCACTAGCTAAAACAGTACCTGTTGGGATATATAGTGGATAAATAATATCTTCTAATGTACTTGTAGTTTGATCACTTGGTATTTGGTTAGTATCAGTTTCTTGATTATTACCAGGATTTGTACTATCTTCATTTATATTCATAATCTTATTTAAATCAAATGTATCACTATTAATAGTTGGATTAGTATCTATAGTCGCAAAAGTCATTGTCATTTGACTAATATCATTCTCATCTAATACACTTACCTTTTTAAGATTTAAATTTTTATCAAAAGTAACCATTTGTTTAACAAGTCTTCTATTATTTGGATAATTTACATTAGTAGTAAATACATGACCATTATCATTACTTACTATACTTCTCTCTTCATCATTATTAATATCATCTAATATTGATTGAATTAAATAAACCTGTGAATTATTATTTGGCCAATCACTTTGAAATTTAAAACTTTTATTAAGTGCTGGTGTTAAAACATAAACACCTTCTTCATTCTTTAAAATAATTTGTTCATGATTATTACTACGATTCTTTAAACTAACATAATATTTATCTTTCTTTTGATAAATAGCTTTAACATCATAATTATATACATCATCATTATTAACTATTTCTAAATCACCAGTTAATTCATAAGCTTTTAAATTATTATATTTTTTAGAAATATCTTTTAACACATCATTACTATTATTCCCAAAACATCCTGTAATAAACACACAACATAAAGCTAATAAAACTAAAAATATTTTTTTCATTTTCACTCCTCATTTCTTTCAATTAATACTATGAAGTAAAAAAATACATTATTCATGAATATTTTCATAAAAACTGCTTATCATAATACTGAAATAAGAAAAAGGAGGATTTTATGCAAACATTACAGAAAGTAGCATTAGTATTTATTATAATAGGTGCTATCAATTGGGGACTAATTGGATTATTCGAATTTAACCTAGTTGAAACATTATTCGGAACAGATAATGTTATAACTAATATCGTATATGTTTTAGTTGGTATCTCTGGTATTATTGATATTAGCTTATTATTTAATGATTATGAATAAAAAAAGAATGAACCAAATCATTCTTAAACCACTCTGTTAACACCAAATGTTAACAGTTTTTTTATATAAACTTATAAACTACAAATATAATAATAGCTATAACTACAACTATAAATGAACCTATTAAAATCTTAGGAACTATACCCATCTTCTTTTCATCTAAGAAAGAGATATCTTCTTCATTCTCAAATTCAAAATCTTGTTCAGATAAATCCATAGATCTAGTATAGAAAGAATCATCAATTTCAGATAAAGCTTCTTTTAAATCTTCTGTTTTTTCTTTTATTTCTTCAACTTTATCAAATAGTTCCTGTGTACCAACAGTTTCCTCATCTTCACGACTAGGCAATAAATCACCAAGTAATTCATCATCAATTCTCTTTCTTAAACTATTAGAAGTTATAGTATGAATTAATTCCTCTAAATTTTCTTCCTCTTCTTTAGAAAGTTTCTTTTGCTTATTTTCATGATATTCCTTAACCATTTCTTGATTTAAATCAGTTAAAATACTATATTCAACGCTCTTTAAACGCCTTTTTTTAGCTAGTTCATCTTCTTCACTTCTGTTTTTTCTAGCATCCTCTAAAATATCATTAATATTATAATTTTTCTCTCTTTTATCTTCATAAACAATTTCTCTATCAACATAGGAATTATTTTTTCTAATTCCCTCATCTTGATTTAGAATTTTAGCCCTTTGATATTTTTCACGACTATTAATGTTATCATTATTCACTTCACTTAAATCAATAACATTTGTAGGCGCACCACTAACAAACTCTGTGAATACTTTATTGGTATTTACTCTTTCATATAAATTCTCATTTTTAGAAAGACGACTATTACTAGTCTTAATAGAATCATCTTGCTTTGAATGATATTTTTCCATTCTACTTGACATTCTATCACCCCTTATCATATATATTAATATCATACCATAAAATATAAGAAAGAAAAAGTTTTTTTATTTATGATTTTTTGGTATAATTCATATAGAGGAGGAAGTATATGAAAACAAGAGTAAAAAAAGATACTTGTATCGGATGTGGTGCATGTACAGTAATAGCTGATAAAATTTTTCAAATTGGTGATGATGGTTTAGCTGAAGTTATTAATCCAACTGAAAACGAAGATAAAATTATGGAAGTTCCTGAGGAAGAAAAAGAAAACGTAGTTGATGCTTCTGAAAGCTGTCCTACTGGAGCTATTGAAGTTAATGAATAAAAAAATAAAAGTGTAATCCACTTTTATTTTTTATTTGCCAAAACATATAATTTACTTATTTCTTTATTGCTAAGTTTTCTACATTCACCAGATGTAAGACCAAGTGTGGTTAAGAATGCAATTCTTTCTCTTTTTAATTTATCTACTCTATAACCAACAGCTTCAAACATCCTCTTAACCTGATGATTTTTACCTTCATGAATAGTAATTTCTACCATTGAATGATTAGATTTAGTATCAACTTTTTTTACTTTAACACGACTAGCTCTAACAACTACACCATCAATACTAACCCCATCTTCTAATTTATGAACAGCTTCGCCATTTATAATTCCTTCTATCTTAGCTACATATACTTTATCTATATTACTACTAGGATGCATTATCATATTAGCAAATTCACCATCATTAGTAAGAATAAGTACACCCGTTGTATCATAATCAAGCCTACCTACTGGATAAATTCTTTTATCAGTATCAATTAAATCAACAACAGTTTTTCTATTCTTATCATCACTAGTAGTAGTAACAACACCCCTTGGTTTATTAAGTAAAAAATAAACCTTTTCTTCAGTTCCAATAACATTACCATTTACTAATACTTCATCTTTATCACTAACTTTAGTTCCAAGTTCAGTTACTACTCGACCATTTACCATAACTTTACCTTCTTGAATTAATTCTTCAGCTTTTCTTCTAGAACAGTAACCACTATTAGCTATAACCTTCTGTAATCTTTCCATCATTACCTCCTGTTTAGATTATCTAGTTTTTTCTTGTATATCTAATTTTATTTCTTCACTTTCAAATTTGATTTGTTGTTTTAGAATGTTTAGTACCTGTGGTAGTAAATCATTAGGAACAACTTCTAATAGTTCTTCAATTTCATAGTTACCACTTTCTATTATTTTTTTTATTTTTATTAGTATTTCTTGATTTCCCATATTATCTACTTCCCTTTCTTCTGTTTTCATCAATATAATTAAATAGTCTACTTTCAACAATACTACTATTTTGCAATTCTTTTTCTAATAATTGTGATGTTGAAATATCAATACTATTATATCTTGATGCAATATTTCCATACGTATTACGATCATTATTATCTTTTTTAACAAAAGCACCAACTATTAAATAATTATTTTCTGAAAGATGCTTATATACAATTCTTACTTGGTCCCATCTTAATTCACGATATTCTTTCATTTGCTTATGAATCGCTTTAAAAGACTTATCCATGTCTGGTGCTAGTCTATCATATTTTTTATCTTCTATTAGTTTTTTTACCTTTGATAAATATTCTTCAGGAAAATCTTTAATATCTTTTTCTAAATATGTAGTTTCACCATTAGAAAGTAATTGGTAAAAAATATTATTAACAGGAGTAGCATTATCAACTACTTCACTTTCTTTTTCCTGTTTTAATTTATAAAGATATTTTTGTCTTTGATTATTATATAAATACTGGATTTTACTATATTTATATTTACATTCATTATATTCCTGTAATACTACTTTTCTAAGTTCAATATCTTTATAAATTTCAGGATCAGAAATAGAATTAATACTTTCATTTAATTCATTAATTAAATAATTTAGTACATTTTTATAAATATAACAAAACTCTTCAAAAGTATAATTATCAGATTCTAATTCAGGCATCAATTCAATAACATCTTCAACATTACTACACATTTTTATACTTGTATTAAAAGAATCTATTAATGGTTTGAATTTATCTTTGTATTCAATTCTTTCAAGCTCATCTATATCATATTTTTCATATTTTTCTTCTAACATGTTAAAGACAGTATAACTTATTTTACTTTTATCTTCATGTTTTACTCTAATATTATGAATTCTAATAGATTCTAAAATTATAATTTGATCCTTTGGAGAATATTGATACTGTTGCATAAATTTAGTTAATAAATCAATTTGTAATGAAGTAATTAATCCATAATATTTAAAATTACTTAGTATTCTACGATATTCAATTATAGTTGTTGTTTTAATAGAAATTTGATTTTTTAATAGTTCATGTTGATTAGAAAAATACTCTAAATCAGAATTGAATTTTGTTTTTAGTAATTCTATTTTTTTATTAGAATTTTCTTGGTCATTTGAGTAGATACATGAAAGTATTTTATCATATATATTATTTGCTTCTACTTCACCATAAACAATAGGTAGAGATAATCCTAATTGGAAACTATTTTTAGTCATTTCTTCAGTACTAGTATTTTTTAAATAGTTAATAATTTCATTTAATACATCTTTTTTTACTACTAGACTTTCTAGTTCTTGTTTTATGTTTTCATAATTTTTTATTTCAGTATATAGTTTACTTTTTAAAGCATTAATATGTTCTTTCAGTTGCATTTATACCACTCCTTTTTGATAAGTACATTATACCATAAATCACTATTAATTAAAAGAAAATACTAACAAGCACTACACTCATAATTAAAGTAACTAAATCAGCAAATAAACCAGCTTTTAAAGCATATCTAATATTCTTAATCCCAATACTACCAAAATATAAACTAATTACATAAATAGTAGTATCAGTAGCACCTTGCATAACGGATACAATTCTTCCTAAATACGAATCAACACCATACATCTTAATCATATCAATCATTACCGCAAAACTAGCATTACCAGATATTGGTCTAATAATAGCCATAGGAAGTACTTCAACTGGTATTTTAATAAAATCAAAAATAGGTTTCAAAAAAATAAAAATATTGTCAAGAATCCCACTCTTAAGTAAAATATTAATTCCAAATATCATCCCAATTAAATATGGAAAAATACTAATTCCCATACCAATTCCTTCTTTAGCACCATCTACAAATTCATCATATACATTTACTTTTTTAATAACCGCTACACCTATAATAATAAGTACAACAACAGGTATTAACATATTTCCAATATTATTTATCATTTCCTACTCACTCTCCATAAAAAGCGATCCATTAAAAGTGCTAAAATAGTATTTACAATTGTTGCAATTATTGTAATAAAAATTAAATCAGTTGGATTACTAGCACCATACATACTTCTAACCGCAATAATATCAGTTGCAACTAAGGTTACCCCACTCGTATTTAATACTAAAAAAGTAATCATACTTCTAGTAGCAACTCTTTTATCTTTATTTTTATCCTGCATACACTTCATAGCTTTTAAACCAAAAGGTGTAGATGCATTATGAATACCTAACATATTAATAGTTAAATTAGAGGCAATATAACCGAGTGTTTCATCATTTTCTTCAATTTCTGGAAATATAATACGAAAAAGTGGTCTCATCTTTTTAGATAACCACTCCAAAATACCTGCTTTCTTAGCAATATTCATAATCCCACTCCATAAAATCATCATTGGAAACATTGCTAAAAATAAATCTAAACTAGTATTACCACAGTCTATAATTTCTTGATTAATAACGTCTACTCTACCAGTAAAAAAACTATATATAATCCCAATTATAATAAAACTAGCCCATATTTTATTAATCAAATAACCACGACCAAACTCTAGAGAAGAAATTCTTTTTTTCTTCTTTTACTTTAACATAAACCTTTTCACTATATATTTCTTCTCCATTTAACCTTACAATTACAATACCTACTTCATCATCGTTCTTTACTCTATCAAGTTTAGTTAATTTAACTAATACTTTAACATTTTCTTTTTCATCTTCAGTAAGCGGATAAGTAAAATCTTCTTTAATATAAATTTTATTAGGATAATATGAACTATCTATCTTAAATTTTCTCCTATCTAAAATTTTATAATTTTTATAATTTTGAAATCCATATTCATACATTGTTTCATGAGAAGTATACTCATTTCCATCATTTAAAGTTACTGCAGTTAAATTAAGTCCATCACGACTAGCATTAGTAACTAAAGTTCTACCAGCACTTGGAGTATAACCTGTTTTACCACCAGTAGCATATTCATATAGTTTAAGTAGTTTATTTCGGTTATGCCAAAGATAACTTTTTTTATCAGTTTGAACTGTATACTTTTGAGTACCTACTATTTCCATATAAGTTTTATTCTTAGAAGCATAACTAGAAAGAAGCGCCATATCATAAGCAGTAGATTTATTTTGAGTAACCTCATCAAGTCCATGAGAATTATTAAATATAGTATTAGTCATTCCTATTTCTTGAGCCTTTTTATTCATAAGTTCCACAAACTTTTCCTCAGTTCCACCAATAAAAGTAGCTATTACTATTGCGGCATCATTCCCACTTCTAAGCATCAAACCATATACCATATCTAAAAGTTTCATCTTTTCCCCAAGTTCAATATAAATATTAGATCCATACATCGTTAATACTTCTTCACCAACCGTAACTTCTTCTTCTAATCTTCCAGATTCAATAGCGAGTATTGCTGTCATTATTTTAGTAATTGATGCAATAAGCCTAGGATTATCTTTATCTTTTTGATATAAAACTCTACCTGAATCACTATCCATAAGTACACAACTACGACAACTTAAAGAAAGTCCCATTACGCTAACTGGACTAAGTAATAATACTAATAAAAACACTACTATAATCTTTTTCATAACTTCACCTAAAACAGTATATGAAAAAAAGGACTTAATTAGTCCTCTTAATAATAAAGTCCATGTATTTTTTGTCTATCAACATCACTAATATCATCTAACTTCCACTCATCTTCTACTTTAGTAAGAGTAAAATTAATAGTATAAGTAACTTTATCTTTAGTATCTTTCATTTTACCTATTTTATAATCCAAAAACTTTTTAGTATCAATTTCATTAGTAGTATTATCTAAAAACTCTTCCCTATTAGTAGTTAAATATGTTTCAGCTTCACGTATAGCTTTACCATAATCATATACTTCAAGCTCTACTACTACTGTAGCATTATCCCCATCTTCAGTATCATCTTTAATCTTATAACTTAAATTTTGGTACTGTTTTTTCATTAAATCACGATAAGTCGTTTTTTGATCATCAACTAAGTTACCAGCTTCTCCTATAACGTCATCTAATTGTGTTAAAACAGCTTTATCCATAGTTTGGTACTTACTTAAAAAGTCTTCAACTTTCTTAGTTGGAGTATTCATCATACCACTACACCCAACTACTAAACATATAATAATAGCTAAACTTAAAATTCTATATACCCTTTTCATTTTCATCCTCCTCTAGTTATATGTTTATCAAAAACTAAAAATTTATACATATTTAGTATAACTAGTACTATTTTTTTTGATTTTATGCTAAAATTAAACAAGGAGTGATAATATGAAAAAAACAATCTTAACAGGAATACGTCCAACCGGAAACCTACATTTAGGACATTATTTTGGGGCAACTCGTAACTGGGTAAAACTCCAAGATGATTATGACTGTTTTTTTGAGATAGCTGACGTTCAAGCCTTAACTGATAATTTTGATAATCCTGAAAAAGTTAGAAAGAATTTATACGAAATAACTAAGGATTTATTATCTATTGGAATTGATCCAGAAAAATCACATATTTTTATTCAATCAAAGATTCCCGAAATAGCAGAGTTGACTGTTTTCTATTCAAACTTAGTAACTATGGCTAGACTTTATCGTAATCCAACTGTAAAAACTGAAATAGCTCAAAAGAAAGCTTTATTTGGTAATGATGGTGAAAGTGTTACTTATGGTTTCGTTGGTTACCCAGTTAGTCAAGCAGCTGATATTACTGCACTTAATGGGCAAGTTATTCCAGTTGGTGAAGATCAATTACCATTAATTGAACAATGCCGTGAAATAGTTAGAAAGTTTAATTCTATATATGGTGAAACTTTAACTGAGCCAGAACACTTACTTAGTAAAACACCAAGAATTAAAGGTTTAGACGGCAAAGAAAAAATGGGAAAAAGTCTAGGAAATGCCCTTTATTTAACTGATGATACTGAAACAGTAAATAAAAAAATTATGAATGCTGTAACAGACCCAGATAAAATAAAAAAAGATGATCCTGCTAATCCAGAAATATGTATGGTTTACTATTATCATAAATTAATTGAAAATCCTAATATTGAAACTGTATGCAATGAATGCAAAAATGGAACTCGTGGATGTGTAGCATGTAAAAAAGAATTAATAGAAAGAATGGAAGAATTTCTAAAACCAATTAGAGAAAAAAGAAAATACTATGATGAACATCCAGAAGAAGTACAAAGAATCCTAGATGAAGGAACAAAAATAGCTAAAGAAAAAGCAGAAAACACAATGAAACAAGTAAAAGCAAGTATGAAGATTGATTACTAATCTTATACCTGCTTTTTTTTATTTGTGGATTTTAATAATTGGTACATGTTCTTATGTTTATCATCAACACTAAGTTTTATACTATTAAGTAATTCATCTTTCATTTTAGAATATGTACCATCTTCTTTATCAAAATACTCTTGATATAAAAACTTTAACTTATTATAATTTTTCTTTTGATAACACTCTTCTATTTCCCTTACTAAATATCTGCGTATTAATACTTCATTTCTTGTAAAGAAACGATTATCCAATATTTTATTAAAAACTTCTAATCCAAAATCATTAATTTCCAAATTACTAGCAAGAATTGCAATTTCTTCTTCCTCATCAATTAATAATTTACTTTTATAAATTGGTCTACCTTCATTATTAAATTCTATCGCTATTACTCTATCACCATCTGAAAACAAACAGCAGTAATCAACAATTTTAACCTTTTTAGCCGTATAGACTTCACATGTTCGGTAAAGTTTAATCAAAAAATTATAATCAACTTTTACATCATAATTTAATAATTTATCAAAAATACCTCTACCAACATGAACTAATTTAATTCTTTTTATATTTTCTATAGTATCATTCTGATTCCATTCATAAAAATCATAAACCATATCACAGTCACAAAAATTAAGTAAAATATCATATATATAAATCATTTCTATCAGTTCCCTTCGTCATTATAATAATTGATACAATAATAAACCCAATAAGTGCAAATAAGCATTCCAGTTTACTACTAATAAAACCTAAATACTGTAAAAAACTATATCCCATACTCATTAAATTCATATAAGTAATGATATAAGTAAAACCAATTACCATAAGTCCAAAACCAAGTAAAAAGATAAACATTCTACCCATATTACCACCTATTTCATTCTATTACCAAGAACCTATTTATATTATTTATTTTTTTAGACTTTTTATACAAAAAAACAAAAGAAAAAGTTGTCTTTTTATGACAACTTTATTCTTTATTGAACTACCCAGTGATTATCACTTGTTCCAGATCCTGTTACTGTTATATCGGATTTTAAGTTAATAACTGGACGAAGATGCGAAGTAGTATATTCACTAACGCAATAAATATTACCATTTGAACTGACACGCCAAACCCTAGCAATAGAGCCATCAAAATCAGCCGGACTCATCATCCACCATGCATAATTATTATTTAGATAATAGCTATTATTACTTCTAAAATAATTACCACCTGCATGAGCTACTTCATCATATGTTATTAAACCAATACTTCCTGATACATAACCTTTTCCATTACCATCTTTTCCATTTTTCTCACATGTGAAATTAGGTGTATAACTACCATATGGTATCATATTAGCACCAGTATTTACAATGGTATCACTATCATATGCAACTTTTGCCTCTTCACAGAAGTAATTACCACTTACAACTTTTTCTGAATAATTAACGTTGCTAGCTATTTTATCAGAATACCAATCTTCTAACATTGATTTAGCTGTATCACTATTACTATAATACATATTATCTTTGCTTGTATTATCATAACTAAACCTGTAATTAGTATTATCATTAATTCCATCTTGTATAATCAATCTAATCGTTCCATCCTCATTTATTCTAACTATTCGCCATGTAAACCCCGCAAAATCGATATAGTTTTCTACATTACCTCTAAAGTAATATGTTGGTTCTCCTGTATTGGTAGCTGTTGATTTATATAATCCATTTTCATTTACTTCTTCACTTGTTTTATCTAATGTTGCATTTTCATATATAGTTGTATACTTATTAAATATTACATCACTTAATTTTTTAGCTACACTAATCTTTAAAATAAACTCATCATCTACTTTTTTATTTTCACTTATTACTGTTATCTTAAAATAATTATCTCCAGGTAATAACTCTAATGTCTTTTTAGCAGCAAGTCTTTTAATATTATTTGAATAAGCTAAACTATCAAGTCTTTCGACTTTAACTGTTGCATCAGGACTTTCAGTTTTAATATCTATTGTTGTTTCTGTTGTTCCTTCTGGTAATGACATTTGATAGTCATATTCCTCATTTTCTACTTT
>JAZOBJ010000030.1:0-33855 GCA_045595895.1 Candidatus Scybalousia sp.
ACTTTTAGAGTTTGTGAAAGGAGATAGTATTTTGGAAAGTGTTGGAAATGATATTATAAGTTATAGTAAAGCTAAGGAAATAGTAACAGCATATGAAAATGCTATGATCGAAGAAAACTACAAAAATAATCGTGCTAGAGAGGAACGAAATATTCAAATAGCTAAGTCGATGTTAGAAAAACAAATGAGTATTGATCTAATTTCAGAGTTAACTGGTTTAACTGTAAATGAACTTGATAGTCTAAAATAAAAAGGAATTTAAATTCCTTTTTTTGATGCATTTTATTAAACATTGTGATTTAATATTAATTAATGAAGTGGAGTGATATTATGACTGAAGAAATGATACAAGAAATAAAACAGAATTTTATTTTAAAAGAAAGTAATCTAAGCCCTTATGCTACAAAAAGTACTGATGGAATAAGAATTAATGATGAAAACCTAGAAAATGATATCAGACCTAATTTTTATCATGATATTGATCGTATTATTCATTCTTTATCATATACAAGATATATGGATAAAACTCAAGTATTTTCATTTAAACAAAATGACCATATTAGTAAAAGAATAGTTCATGTTCAATTAGTGAGTAAAATAGCTAGAACTATTGGTAGAGCTCTTAATTTAAATGAAGATTTAATTGAAGCAATCGCACTGGGTCATGATATAGGACATACTCCAATAGGACATACAGGTGAGAGAATATTAAATGAAATCTCAATGCGTGAATTAAATGAAATGTTTAATCATAATATTCAAAGCGTTAGAAACTATTTAGTTTTAGAAAAAAATGGCCAAGGTAACAATTTAACTATTCAAACATTAGATGGTATCATGTGTCATAATGGTGAAATGCTATCAAATATTTATTATCCTAATCCTAAAACTAAAGAGGAGTTCATTGAAGAATATGAAAAATGTTATACCAATAAAGAAATACTAAGAAAAGTTAGACCAATGACACTAGAAGGTTGTGTAGTTAGAATTAGTGATATAATTGGTTATATTGGTAGAGATATAGAAGATGCTATTAATTTAGGTGTACTAACCAGAGAAGAAGTACCACAAAACATTAAAGAAGTTTTAGGAACGACTAATAGTGAAATAGTTAATACAATTATTTTAGATATTGTAGCAAATAGTTTAAATAAACCATATATTAAATTAAGTGATTCAGTATATCAAGCTATATTTGATTTAAAAGAGTTTAATTACAAAAATATTTATGATAGAGCAAATACACCTGAACAACTAACATTCTATCAAGAAGGAATGAATAAATTATTTCATAAGTATTTTGAAGATATATTAAATCAAAATACATCTAGCGATATATATGAAGCTTTAATAAGTACAATGGACACAAGTTATCTTCAAACAACAGATCCAAAAAGAATTGTAATTGATTATATTGCTGGTATGACAGATGAATATTTTGTAGATAAGGTTAATAAAATAATGGTAAAAAAACAATAATACTGTTAATGAAAAAAGATTGACATTTTAAAAAAAATATGTTAAAATTTTACTCGTATTCGTATTGGAGGTGGAAATGATGAGTGGTAAGAAACCAGTTTATCTAACACAAAAAGGATTAGAAGAATTAAAAATAGAATTAGATGATTTAATTAATGTAAAAAGACCAGCTAATATTCAAGCTATAAAAGAAGCACGTGCATTAGGTGATTTATCTGAAAATGCAGATTATGATTCAGCACGTAATGAACAAGCAGTATTAGAAGGTAGAATTAAAAAGATAGAACAAATGCTAGAAAATTATGAAATAATTGAAGAAGCATCAACTGATAAAGTTAGTCTTGGAAGTACTGTAGCTATTCGTTATATTGATGAAGATGATGAAACTGATGAATATATGATAGTTGGTAGTCAAGAAGCAGATCCATTTGCTAGCAAGATTTCTAACGAAAGTCCTATTGCTATTGCCTTAATGAATCATAAGGTTGGAGAAGTAGTAACAGTAGAAAGCCCAAATGGAAGTTATCAAATTGAAATTACTGAAATAAAATAGATAGTTTTAACTATCTTTTTCTTGTTTATAGAAAAAAATTATTATATAATATTAAGCGTATTGGAGGAAATATATTATGGCAAAAGAAAAAAAGACAAATAAAATTGAATTAACAGTAAAAATTGAAGGTAAAGAATGGACAGGTGCTTTAGATAAAGCATTTGAAGAAAAAGTAAAAACTGTAACAGTAGATGGTTTTAGAAAAGGTAAATGTCCAAGAGATGTTTTTGAAAAGAAATATGGAAAAGAATCATTATATATTGATGCAGCTGAAAAATTATTAGGTACTGCATTTGAAAAAGCTATGACTGATAATAAAGATGTAGTTCCAGTTGTTCAACCAAGAGTTGATATTAAATCAATCGATGAGACTGGTGTTGAATTTGTATTTACAGTTATTACTGCGCCTGAAGTAAATGTAAAAAAATATAAAGGTTTAAAAGTTAAGAAAGATAAAGTAACTGTAACTAAAGAAGAAATCGAACATGAACTTTCTCATTTACTAGAAAAATATACTGAATTAGTAGTAAAAGAAGAAGGTTCTGTTGAAAATGGTGATGTAGCAGTTATCGACTTTGAAGGATTCAAAGATGGTGTTGCATTCGAAGGTGGAAAAGGTGAAAATTATTCATTAGAAATAGGTTCGAATACATTTATTCCAGGTTTTGAAGAACAATTAATAGGAATGACTACTGGTGAAGAAAAAGATATTAATGTTAAATTTCCAGAAAACTATGGTGCTGCTGACTTAGCAGGAGCTGATGCTGTATTCAAAGTTAAAGTTAATGAAATTAAGGTAAAAGAAACAAGAGAATTAGATAAAGATTTCTTTGAAGATTTAGGTATGGAAGGAATTGATACTAAGGAAAAATTAGAAGAAGAAATCAAAGCTAACATTAAGGCTAATAAAGATATGGAAGCTGAAAACAAATACATTGATGAGTTATTAGCTGAAGTTAGTAAAAATGTAGAAGTAGATATACCAGAAGAAATGGTTGATGATGAAATTCATCACATGATTCATAAATTTGAAGAACAATTAAAAATGCAAGGTTTAAGTCTTGAAATGTATCATCAATTTACACAAACTACTCATCAAGATCTACATAATCAAATGGAAAAAGAAGCATACCAACATATCCTTTATCGTCTAACTCTAGAAGAAATTATGAAATTAGAAAAAATTGAAGTAACAGATGAAGAAGTAGATGAAGAAGTTAAATCTTTAACTGAAAAATATGGTATGAAAGAAGAAGATTTATTAAAGGCACTTGGATCAAAAGAAATGATTAAATATGACCTTGAAATCAGAAAAACAATAGAAGTATTAAAAGAAGCTAATAAATAGTTTCTTTTTTTTTTGAAATTTGATATACTAAATTGTATAAGATAGGTGATAATATGGATAATAGAAAAAAATATATTATACTTGGAATCGTAACAGTACTACTAATGGTACTAATAGTATTTTTAATAGGAAGAAGTTTTGGTTTTTTTAAATATATAAAAATAGGTGATATTGCCAATGTTATTACTATTAATGGAATCAAAGTTGACATTGAAAATCCTGAAAATGATGCGCTTAATTTAGAAAATGCCTATCCAATGAGTGATGAAGAAGGAATGTCACTAACACCATTTGTTTTTACAATGACTAATACTTCAAATAAAGTCCTATCATATACATTAAGAGTAGTTAATGATGAAGATAAACAATTATCATGCACCTTAGAAGATCAAACAATTTGTCCAGCATTAACGACAAATTATATTAAATATTCATATAAGAAAAATGATGGAACATACTCTGAACCATCATTACTATCAAATAAAGATAATATAATAACGACAGGTTTTATAGCTGGTGGTGAAACAATAACATCATCTATTCTAATATGGATTGATAGTGAAGCAAGTAATGAAATTCAAAACCACTATTTCTTTGGTAAAGTAATTATCACTGGAGAACAATATATAGAAAAGAATTTAAAAGAAACTATTTTAGCTGAAAATAGTATAGTAGAATCAGAACCTACACTAGATGATATAAGTTATAACGTAAACGAAAATGGACTTTATAAATCAACAGCTACAAACACAGGTGATCCAACATATTATTTTAGAGGTAATATAGAAAACAATTATGTAGAATTTGCTGGATTCGCATGGAGAATAGTAAGAATAAATGAAGATGGAACTATCCGTTTAATTATGCAAGATGGTATAAATAATAATACAGCTTATCAATTTAGTTCAGTAGATACAAGTAAAGATAATATGTATTATAGTAATAGTGATATAGCTAAACCAGCATTAGAAGAATGGTATCGAATTAATATAGTTAATAAAGGATATGCTTCAGAAATAGCTAACGGAAATTATTTCTGTGAAGAAGCTAGAGTTGTATATAATAGTGACAATATATCAAATAGTGGTGCCAATATGACATTATATTCAAGTTATACACCTAACTTTATGTGTGAGAAGAACGGTAAAGATGGAAACGGAAAAGGATATGTATCAGGAAGTGTTGGTTTAATTACATATGATGAATTAGTACATGCTGGTGGAAAATATAATAAAATAAATGAAGAATATTATATTGCTGGTAATAATACTTTCACAATGAGCCCTGCTGGTTTTACAGGAACAAATGTCCGTAAGTGGTTTGTAGGTGATGCAGGTAGTATCAATGGTACTGCTAACACAACAAAACAAATTCGTCCAGTTATTAACCTAAAAGCTGATACAACTGTTTATGGTGATGGAACTAGCACTAATCCATATAACGTTATTATTGATAAACAAAAGCAAAAGAATTTTAAAGAAGCTATTTTAGCTGAAAATATTTTAAATGAATCTACACCAACCTTGAGTAAAACAAGTAAAGAAGCAAATGAAAATGGATTATATAAATCAACAGCTACAAATACAGGGGAACCAACATATTATTTTAGAGGTAATGTAGAAAATAATTATGTAGAATTCGCTAGATTTACTTGGAGAATTGTAAGAATTAATGAAGATGGAACAATAAGATTAATCATGCAAGATGGAATAAATGATAGTGATACATATAGCATTAACACAATTAGCACCGACAAAAAATATATGTACTATAGTAATAGTGATACCGCTAAGCCTACTTTAGAAACGTGGTATTCAAGTAAAATAGCTAGTAATGCAAATTACTCGAATAGAGTGGCAAGTGGTAATTACTTTTGTGAAGAAGCTAAAGCAGCCCCAAAAGATTCATATGTCACAAATAGTGGAGCAAGTATGATAACTTATAATAACTATACACCAGTCTTTACATGTGAAAAGAATGGTAAAGATGGAAACGGAAAAGGCTATGTATTAGGAAATGTTGGTTTGATCACATATGACGAAGTAGTACATGCAGGTGGATATTATAATATCGCAAATGATAATTATTATCTAAGTGGGAATTTTTGGACAATGAGTCCAGCTGGATTTTCTGGATATGATGCTACCATATGGTATGTTGGAAGTACTGGCCGTATTTACAACTCTGGTGTTTTCAATCCTACTTGTCTTCGCCCGGTAATTAATCTAAAAGCTGATTCTGTTATAACTGGAAGTGGAACTAGTACTAATCCATATAAAGTAGCTTTATAAGAATTACTATAAATTAAACTTAACTACGAAATTAGTTAAGTTTTTTTTATTTTGTTGAAGAAAAACACCAACTTTTTAAAATAATATTATTAGGAGGTGTTTTTTTATGAACGATTTAAAAACAAAAGAAACAATAAATATTGAAAATATGATATATGAGATTAGAGGAAAACAAGTAATGCTAGACAGTGATTTGGCTAAACTATACAGATGTGCTAATGGAACTAAAACAGTAAATCAAGCTATCCTAAGAAATATAGATAGATTTCCAGAGGATTTTTATTTTCAATTAAACAAAATAGAATTCGATAATTTGAAGTCCCAAATTGGGACTTCAAGTTCATCAACACATGGTGGAGTTAGAAAATTACCACATGTTTTTACTGAACAAGGAGTAGCTATGTTATCGAGTGTATTGAAAACAAAAGTAGCTTCTGAAATAAGTATAGAAATTATGAGAGCCTTTGTAGCTATGAGAAAATATATCTCAACTGGTTTAATTGAACAGAAGTATATTAATTCGATGGTAATAAAACATGATAATGATATTAAATTGCTTCAAGAATCTTTTGATAAACTAGAAAGCAAAGAAATTAAAAATGAAATTTACTTCAATGGGCAAATATATGATGCTTATTCTAAAATAATGAGAATTATGAGTGAAACTAAAAATGAACTTATTATAATAGATAGCTATGCAGACAGAAGTTTCTTAGATATGATAAAAGAGTTCGATTTTGATATATTCTTAATCACTAAAACCAAAACTAAATTGACTAAATTAGATATAGAAAAATATAATAGTGAATATCATAACTTAACCATTATTTATGATGATACTTTCCATGATAGATACTTTATTATAGATAAAGAAATAATATATCATTGTGGTGCATCAATTAATCATGCAGGTAGTAAAACTTTTTCTATTAATCAGTTAGATGATGAATTAGTAAAAGAACCATTAATTGAAAGAATAAATGAAATTATTCAAAAATCTACCCTAATAGTATAATAATCAAAAGTGCCACAAATATCCAATGTAAAAAGTTGTATATTTGGTTGCTTTTTTTTTGCTTGATGTTATAATAAAAATCAAGTTTTAAGGAGGCGAAAAATATGGATAAAAATCTTCCTGTCTTAGTACTAAATGACGCTATTCTTTTGCCTTCTAGTGAAATGCGTATGAATTTTGATTCTTCAATAGAGAAACAATTATTTTCTCTATCAGAAGGATACTATGATAGTAAACTATTAATTATAAACGGGGATTTTGATTTAAATAGTAATATTAATATTGATTTATTACCAAAAGTAGGTGTGGTTGGAAAAATAAAACTACACATTGATTTACCAAATGGAAAAACTAAAGTAGTTATTCAAGGTGAAGAAAGAGTAATAGTAAAAGAATATAAAACAGGGGAACAAGTTTTAGAAGCGGAAATAAAAGAAATAGAAGAAACGACTAATGAAAAAGAAGAAATAGCTTATTTAAGAGCACTTTATAAAAAAATAGAGAAGTATCAAGAAACAAGTGATATGAATGAAAAATTCTTAGATATGGTTACTAGAATTGAAACACTAAAAGAATTAATTGATTTTGTTGTTCCACAAATGCCATTAACTATGAATAGAAAAATAGAATATGTTACTGAAATATCTACTGTTAAAAGAGCTGAAATGTTAATTTCTGATATCAATCAAGATATGGAAATAGCTGAACTAGAAAAAATTATTGATGATAAATTGTCTTTCGAAATTGAAAAAAGTCAAAAAGATTATGTTCTTCGTGAAAAAATTAGAGTTATAAAAGAAGAACTAGGTGATATCAATGATAAAGATAGTGAAGTAAATAAACTAAGAGAAAAAATTGAAAAATTAAAATGTCCTAAAAAAGTTCAAGAAAGATTAAAACTAGAATTAAATCGTTATGAATCTATGACACCTAATTCACCAGAAGTAGGAATGATTAGAAACTATATTGATTGGTTATTAGATTTACCATGGGAAAAATATACTAAAGATAATAACGATTTAAATACAGTTAAAGATGTGCTTGATAATTCACACTTTGGACTTGAAAAAGTAAAAGAAAGAATTGTGGAATACTTAGCTGTAAAGAAAAATACTAATAGCTTAAAAAGTCCAATTATTTGTTTAGTTGGACCACCCGGAGTAGGTAAAACTACACTAGCTAAGAGTATAGCAGATTCTCTAAATCGTAAATATACAAAAATATCAGTTGGTGGAATCAATGATGAAGCTGAAATTGTTGGACATAGAAGAACCTATGTTGGTGCAGCACCTGGTCTAATCATTCAAGGTATGAAAAAAGCAGGTAGCTCAAATCCAGTATTCATAATTGATGAAATAGATAAAATGACTAAAGATATCAAAGGGGATCCAGCTAGTAGTTTACTTGAAATCTTAGACCCAGAACAAAATAAAAACTTCTCAGATCATTACATTGAAGAAGAATTTGATTTAAGCCAAGTAATGTTTATAACTACAGCTAACTACTTTGAACAAATTCCAAATGAATTAAGAGATCGTTTAGAAGTAATAGAACTATCTAGTTACACTGAATATGAAAAATTAGATATAGCTAGAAACTATTTAATTCCTAGAGAATTAATAGAACATGGGTTAACTAAAGAAGAAGTGGAGTTTAGTGATGAAGTTATCTTAACTATGATACGTTCTTATACTAAAGAAGCAGGTGTTCGTGAGCTTAATAGAAATATAGCGACTGTCTTAAGAAAAATAGTTAAATCAAAATTATTAGAAAACAAAAAAGATTTTTATTCTATAACTGATTATAATATAACTAAATACTTAGGTAAAAAGAAATACATGTGGACTGATGTTGATATCATTGAACATGTTGGTGTAGTAAATGGTCTTGCATATACTCCATATGGTGGTGATACACTTCCAATTGAAGCGGTAAGTTTTCCAGGTAAAGGTAGAATTGTAATGACTGGTAGTTTAGGTGATGTTATGAAAGAATCAGCTAACTTAGCAGTAGACTACATCAAAGCTAACTTTGAAAAATTCAATATTGATTATTCATTCTTTGAAAATAATGATATTCATATTCATGTACCAGAGGGAGCTACTCCTAAAGATGGACCAAGTGCTGGTGTTACACTAACTACTACTTTAATATCACTACTAACTAACACAAGCATTCATACTAATGTCGCAATGACTGGTGAAATGACATTAAGAGGTAAAGTGTTAGCCATAGGTGGTTTAAAAGAAAAAGTAATTGGTGCTCATCGTAATGGTATTAGAACCATCTTCATTCCAAGTACTAATGAAAAAGATTTAGATGATATCCCAATAGATATTAAAAGTGAAATAAAGTTCATCTTAGTAGATCGTTATATGGATATCTACCAAGTGTTATTTAAAAAGAAAAGAGGTAGAAAAAAGCATGATCCAAGAAATATTAGATTACTTATTGATTAAATCTCAATTCATTCTTTGTACTGAAGAAGAATTACTAGAGAAAGTTAAAGATGAAAAAATTTTAGAAATATATTGTGATATCATATGTACAATTATAGAAAATGAAAACTTCTTTTATACAGATGAAAAACTAATGAAAAAATTAGACACAATTGTTCGTGAAAAAAGATTTGAAGGAAGACATAAAAATGAATTAATTGTAGATTTTAATATAATAGTAGAAACAATTAATAAATATAAAACCTTATCAGAATCAGATAAAATAATTATTACAGCAAACTGGATAGATGAAGAAGCAAAAGCTAGAGATATTCCTTTTAGAAAATTCCCAGGGTGTACTGTAGATGTAATACATAATTATATTAAATATGAAAGTTATTATACAAGACTTTTATTCACAGATGATATTGAAGTAGAAGTTGAATACCCATTATATTTACTGGGTACAATAAATCTTTTATGTAATCGCTATCCAGATATTATAATTCAAAATGTAGATGCAGCAGAACGCTGTACTTCAATATTGTTGTTGATGAAAGATGTTTATAAAAAGACAATTATAGCTAACTCAATGATTAGAAAAACTCTTAAACGATTAGAAAAAGTATCTGAAAATATCCCAGAAGAGGATATTGTAAAATATGAAAAAATTATGAAAAAGACTAAAAAATAGTCTTTTTTTCTTTTTATAACATAATATTTAATAGAAAAGAGGGATATTATGAAAAGGACTATACCTTTCACTAAAACAATCACATTTAGAACCATGATAGCTGAAATTACTGATATTGAAGTTAATCACACATTACATATAAAAGAAGAACACGAAATAGAAGGAGATATCTTAGTAGATGGTAAATATAAAATGACAGATGCTAGTCAAATAGAAGAGGAATTTCACTACAAACTACCATTTTCTATTGAACTGGATTCTAAATATGAAACTAATAATATTGAAATTGTAGTAAGTGACTTTTATTTCGAAATTATAAATGAAGAAGACTTAAAAATTAATGTCGAAATAGATATCGATGGTTTAGAAGAAAAACAACCCCAACCAGAGATAATTGCATCAAAAATATCATTTGATGAAACTAAACAAATAGAGGAACTAAATGAATTAGAATTAGTTAGAGATAGTAACGGATATGAAAGTCATCCAATTCCGATGGAAGTAAATGAAATTAAAGAAAAGTTAGAATTTGAATCTGATATTAATCCACTAGATATGTTAGCTAAAGAAATAGAAGAAGATATTGGTTATGAAAACAAATATGAAGATTATAATCCAACTAATGTTAGTTCTATTTTTACATCAATCTCATCAAGCGAAGAAACATTCTCAACTTATCATGTATACATAGTGAGAGAATCTGATACAATTGAATCCATTATTGATAAATATAAAACTAGCCGTGATGAACTACAAAACTATAATAATCTAGAGGATATTAAAGTAGGAAGTAAGTTAATCATACCTTGTCCTACAAATGAATAAAAAAGAAATTTTAGAACGCTATAATATAAAGCCTAAATCAATAAAATATAAAGGATCTGCTTCCATTATTACTACAGATAATAAAAAATATGTAATAAAAAAAGTAAATAGGAGGATAGATCCTTTTGATTACTTATTAACCCGTAACTTTAATAATTTTCCTAAAGTTTATTCAAATGTAAATGATGAAATAGAACTAACTGATTACATTGAAGATAAAGAAACTCCAATTGAACAGAAACTAGAAGATTTAATTTATTTAACCAGTATCCTTCATACCAAAACAACTTATTATAAAAATGTTGATGAAGATTATATTAAAAACATTTATGAAAGTATCATCTCTAATCAAGATAAAATGATGAATTACTATAATGAACTTCAAAATATGATTGAGTTAGAAGTTTATATGTCACCGGCTAATTATCTATTAATTAGAAACGTTTCTATTATCTATCTAGCACTTAGAAAAAGTAGAGAATACATTGAAAAGTGGTATGAAATAATTAACGAAACTAAAAAAGTAAGACTAGCATATATCCATGGTAATTTAGAAGCTAATCACTTAATAGAAAATGATAATTTATATTTAATAAGTTGGGATAAATCTAGAATAGATTTACCTATATATGATATAGAAACACTATATAAGAAAAATTATTTAGATACTAGTTTATCTAGTATCTTAGAAATATATCAATCAAAATACCCATTAAAAAAAGAAGAATATTATCTTCTTATGGCAATTCTCTTAATACCTGAAAGAATTAATTTAAATAATAGTGAATATTCCAAAACTAAAGAAGTAACGAATATCATTTTATATATTGATAAAACATTAACTTATTTAGAAAAGAATACGGAAAAAACCAACAATTACTAGCATTATAAGAAAGAAAATTAAAAATGCATTAAGCCTCGTTGTAATAAAAATAGTAAATAATACTTGCCACATTAAAATAATTAATAATGAAAACAAACACCCCATATACCATAAACTATTAACCCTTCGAAACTTACACCCATCACACCTACAGAAAAAACCATGACCTCTATGTTTAAACATAAGACTTCACCTAATATAATATATGCTGAGTCTCAATTATTGACATTTTTAAATAAGATTTTTATAATGAAAATATAGTAGGGAGCAGTATATGAAAAAGAAAAAAATAGTAATAGAAACTACATATTTTGGAAATATAAAAAGATGTATTCATCTAAATAAAGAAAAAAATTATACATATATTAATAGTGAAATAGTTGATCAAAATAGAATGTTATTAAAAACAACAGATGGAAAATATATTACAGGTAGTGATTATGTTAGTAAAAAATACGCACTACTAGACATAAATCCTATTAGAGAAGGTGATTTGTTTGTTGATGAAGAAAGTTTAGTATTAGCTAATTCCTATCTAGATGAAGATAAAATTAAGAAAAAAAGTTTACATTTATAAAAAAATATTATATAATCTACTTAATTTAAAAACGTTGAAGTCGAGGTATTTATGATGTCTTCAAAGAGAGTCTATGTTTGGTGTAAATAGATAAGAATAAATAAATATGTAGCGATGGAGTATAATTAGTGAGTTTAGTAACTAATTACGGCACTTACCGTTAAAAGTAATTAAGGGTATTCTAATTTTAGAATAAATTAAGGTGGTACCGCGGGTAAACTCGTCCTTATTATAAAGGAGGAGTTTTTTTATGTTAGAAAAAGCTATTAAAAAATTTAATGAATATATTAATAATTATGATAAGAGCATTATGCAAATAAATTTAAAATATAATCATAGTTTTAAAGTATCAGAATTAATGGGTGAGCTTGCTTTTAGACTAAATTTAAATAAAGAAAAAATTGAATTAGCACGAGTCATAGGATTATTACACGATATAGGTAGATTTGAACAATTCACAAAATATAAAGCATTAAACGATTCAAAATCTGATCATGCTGATGAAAGTATCATATATTTATTTGATGAGGGCCATATAAGAGATTTTATTGACGATAATAAATATGATGATATCATTAGAACAGCTATCAAATATCATAATAAATTAGAAATACCAACTAACTTAGATGGTGACAATTTATTATTTACTAAAATGATTAGAGATATGGATAAAGTAGATATTTATAATCAATTAGCTGTTAATTATAATTATGTATTTAAAGCTGATTCAGTAACCCCAGAATTATTAGAATCATTAAAAAATGAAAAATGTATATCTAATGATATGGTTAATACTGATACGGATAAAGTAATTAAATATTTATGTTTTATCTTTGATATAAATTTTGATGAAAGTTTTGATATTTTAGTAAGTACTGATAATTTTGATTTATTCTTAAGTACAATTGAAGTTGATAGTAATAGTGAAAAGCTATGGAAAAAAATAAGAGAAATATGTTTCGATAAAATAAATAAAGGAATAGGTGATTAATATGTTAGAAAAAAAATATGATCATAAGATAGTAGAAGAAAATAAATATAAATTTTGGTTAGAAAATGATTATTTTAAAGCTGGTAAAGATAAGAGTAAAGTACCATTTTGCGTAGTTATTCCGCCTCCCAATGTAACTGGTAAACTTCATTTGGGACATGCTTGGAATACGACATTACAAGATATTATGGTTCGTTACAAAAGAATGGATGGATATGATACATTATGGTTACCAGGTATGGACCATGCAGGTATCGCAACTCAAGCTAGAGTAGATAAAAAATTAAAGGAACAAGGAATTAAACCTAGAGAAATGGACCGTGAAGAATGGTTAAAAGTTGCTTGGGACTGGAAAAAAGAATATTCAGAAAATATTAGAGCACAATGGGCAACTCTTGGTTTATCACTAGATTATTCAAGAGAAAGATTTACTTTAGATGAAGGACTTTCTAAGGCAGTTAGAAAAGTATTTGTTGATTTATATAATGAAGGACTAATTTATCGTGGAGAAAGAATTATTAACTGGGATCCGCATCAAATGACAGCCTTATCTAATGAAGAAGTTATTTATAAAGATGATGAGGGTGCTTTCTATCATTTAAAATACTATTTAGAAGATAAAAGTATGTATTTAGATGTAGCTACAACCCGTCCAGAAACATTATTTGGTGATACCGCTGTAGCTGTTAACCCAAGTGATGAAAGATATAAACACTTAATTGGTAAGAATGTAATCTTACCAGTAGTTAATAAATTAATTCCAATTGTTGGAGATGAACATGCTGATCCAGAGTTTGGTACAGGTGTTGTTAAAATAACACCAGCTCATGACCCTAACGACTTTGAAGTAGGAAATCGTCATAATCTAGAAAGAGTAGTTGTAATGAATCCTGATGCTACTATGAATGAAAATGCATTTAAGTATCAAGGATTAACTAGAGAAGAGTGTAGGGAAAAACTATTAGAAGACTTAAAACAAGAAGATTTATTAATTAGTATTGAGAAAATGACACATAGTGTAGGACACTCAGAAAGAAGTGACGCTGTAGTTGAACCATACTTATCTAAACAATGGTTTGTTAAAATGAGACCACTAGCTGATAGGGTACTTGAAAACCAAAAGGATAAAGGAAATAAAGTAAACTTTGTACCAGAAAGATATGAAAAAACTATGAATCACTGGATGGAAATTACTTATGACTGGTGTATTTCACGTCAACTTTGGTGGGGACATAGAATACCTGCTTGGTATAGAGGAGAAGAAGTATACGTTGGTATGGAAGAACCTGAGGGAGAAGGATGGATTCAAGATAGCGACGTACTAGATACTTGGTTTAGTAGTGCGTTATGGCCATTCTCAACTCTAGGTTGGCCAGATAATACTGAAGATTTAGAAAGATATTATCCGAATAATTGTTTAGTAACTGGATATGATATCATCCCATTCTGGGTAAATCGTATGACTTTCCAAGGACTTCATTTCACAAATAAAAGACCATTTAAAGATTGTTTAATTCATGGACTTATCCGTGATAAAGAAGGACGTAAGATGTCTAAATCATTAGGTAATGGTGTAGATCCAATGGATGTTATTGAAGAATATGGTGCTGATTCACTTCGTTTCTTCTTAACTACTAATTCTGCACCTGGTATGGATTTAAGATATGATGAAGAAAAAGTTAAATCTACATGGAATTTCATTAATAAATTATGGAATGCATCTCGTTATGTATTAATGAATATGGAAGATTTTACTGAAGTTGATTACACATTAGAAAATTTATCTTTAGCAGATAAATGGATTTTAGAAAAACTAAATCAAAAGGTAGTTAGTATTAGAAATAGTATGGAAAAATATGAATATCATAATGTAGGTAATGAATTATATAGTTTCATTTGGGAAGATTTCTGCGACTGGTACATAGAACTTTCTAAAGCTAACATGAATAACACAACTAAAAGTGTATTATTAAAAGTATTGACAGCTATTCTTAAAATGCTACATCCATTTATGCCATATGTAACAGAAGAGATTTATTCAATGTTACCAATTAAAGAGACTGAATCAATTATGATAAGTTCTTATCCACAAGTTGAAGAAATTAACTATAAAAATGAAAAAGAAATAATTGATAAAGTATTAGAGGATATCGTATCTATTCGTAACTTAAAACAATCTAATAACATTACTAAAGAAGCAACTATTAAAGTTGAATTAGAAGAGTCATTAAAAGGTATCTACTACTCACAGCTTAAGATAAAAGATGAAAACATAGTTACAGAAATTCCAAGTGATAAGTTAAATTTAAACTATAAATCAAAAAATATTGATATAACTTATTACTACGAAGGAAATAAGGAAGATGATGCAAAAAAACAAGAGGAAATTGAAAAATTAAAAGCATCTATCGCACGACGTGAAGGGCTACTTTCTAATGAAAACTATGTAAATAAAGCCCCAGCTAATATTGTTGAAATGGATCGCAAAAAACTAGCTGAAGAAAAAGAAAAATTATCCAATTTAGAAAAATAATAAAAACCAGGTTTTTTAGTAAACCTGGTTTCTATTTAATATTTATATAAATTTAATTTACAAATATAAAAAAATATGTTATAATAACCAAACAAATGAGGGGGGAGTAAAAATGACGGAATTTAAAAAAATTGAAAATGAATTATATCAAGCTACTTATGGTGAACCAAAAATAGGTGATGCTAATGCTATTTTTAGTAGTATTATTAAAAATAATGACATATTAAGAGAAGCTATTCAAGTAGAAAAAGATAAATCTGAGGAAAGAGACTGGGTAAAAGGTTTAACTATTTGTGACTGGATACTATGGAAATATAAAGACGTTAATAAAGAAATATATCAAGAACTAGTAAATCTAATTTATACAAATACTGATATAGCTAGAATTACTTTAGATGGTGAATCTAATAAGCAAATTACATATTTACTTATGACATTATGGAATCATAATTTAGAATTAACACAAGCACAAAAACAATTTGCTGTTAAAGAAGCTAAAGAAATTCATGGTACTAAACCTTATGATATTAAATATGAGATATTAAGAAATCCTAATTGGACTACTAAAGAAAAGAGAAAATTAGTTTACGATTTTTGGAAAGATGATGAAGCATATAAAAAGATATTAGATGAGTGGGAATTATATATAATAAACAATGAATTAAACAACATTAATACAATTAATCCACCTCTAAGTAGAGAAAAATTATGTAAATATAGTTATCCATATTTATATGTATTCTATAGAGATAGAGAAATAGCGGAAAGAATGTGGGAAAAAGTTGAATTTTGTAAAGATATGCGTACATTAAGACCACTAGAAAAAGAAGAATCATTTCAAAAAATAATTAAATAAATTAAAAACAAGCTAAAACTAGCTTGTTTTAATTTGTTATTCTGTAAAACACTTGTAAATATTATTACTATTATGAAAATAAAATGTTATTATATAAGTAGGATAGATAATAAAAGTTTATATTAATAGGAGTAACATATGAAAAGTAATAATGATTTAAGAATAAAAAATCTTCACTATAATAAGGCGGCCTTTTTATTATTTAGTGCTATTTCACTATCAAGTATTGGCCTAATTGCCTATGCTAAGGAACCAATAAGTAAGGGTGAAATTATTGAAGTTATGGCAACAGATATAGAATTAGAAGAAGATAATAGTGTGGATTTAGTATACCAAGATTCTAATATAAAAATAATAAATGAGCATGAACAAGAAACTAATGTAATTATAGAAAAACAATACTCAGGAATGAATCTAAGTAATGAATATGAGGATGACATAAAACGTTTATCTGAAATATATAATATTCCATATGAAGTAGTATTAACTATTGGTTATAGAGAATCTGGGGGTAATTGGAATAATAATGGTATTATTTCTTCAACTAATGACTATGGAGTATTTCAAATTAATGAATGTAATTTAAAACACATTGAACAAAATTTAGGATATAGTAAAGATGAAATATTAAATGATCCTATTAAAAACGCTGAAGCTTGTATGTTTTTATTAAAAGATATTATAAAAAGAGATGATGTTACTACTGTTGAAGAGGTGTTTGGAATGTATAATGGCTGGGTAGGTTGGGAAACTAAACCTCTTGCAGTAACATATTCAAGTAAATGTTGCGAAATAATGAATGAATATTTTCCAGAATTTCAATATAAAAAAAATCAAACGACTAAGTAAATATATACAAAAATAAAAAAATGTGTTATAATATAGAAACATTTTAAAGGAAGTGTTATTATGACATATGAAGAAAAATGCTATACATGTGTAGAATTTAAAGATAAAATAAATAATTGTAATAAACCATTTTATATAACTACTATTATTTGTGAAAAATTAGGATATAGTGAGGATTGTGCTATATTAAATATATTAATAAATTTCAGGGATAATGTAATGCAAAAAGATTTAAGATACTGTAAATTATTATTTGAATATGATATGATTTGCCCTAAATTAGCAGAAATGATAAAAGAAGATAGTAAAGATAATAATGAATTATGGACTGTAGTATATAACTTTTATTTGTCAATTATAGCTAACTTTATACTAGAAGAAAAATATGATAAAGCAGTAGAAAGATATACGGAAATGCTTAATGATTTAAAAGACTATTATGGTTTAAATGAGATGGCTAAAAATTATGATATGCAACAAGGTGGCCATGGAAAAGTAAAATTACTTGAATTAAAAGAAGAAATTTAGTTTATTCTTCTTCTTTTTGTTTTAATTTTAAGTATTTTACTGTATAATCTTACTAGGAAGTGATTTTATGGACTCAAAAGAATTAAAAGAAATAACAAGTCGTGATGTTGATTTTGCACAGTGGTACACTGATGTATGTAAAAAAGCAGAATTAATTGATTATTCAAGTGTTAAAGGATGCATGATTATTCGTCCTTATGGATATGCTATTTGGGAAAATATTCAAAAGGAATTAGATAGAAGATTTAAAGAAACAGGACATGAAAATGTATACATGCCAATGTTTATACCAGAATCTTTACTTCAAAAAGAAAAAGATCATGTTGAAGGTTTCGCACCTGAAGTAGCTTGGGTAACACATGGTGGTCAAGAAGAATTACAAGAAAGACTTTGTGTTCGTCCAACAAGTGAAACATTATTCTGTGAACATTACGCAAACATTATTAAAAGTTATAGAGATTTGCCTAAATTATATAATCAATGGTGTAGTGTAGTTCGTTGGGAAAAAACTACTAGACCATTCTTAAGAAGTCGTGAATTCTTATGGCAAGAAGGTCATACTGTTCATGCTACAAGTGAAGAAGCTAAAGAAGAAACATTAAAAATGTTAAATGTATATGCAGACTTCTTTGAAGAAATTTTAGCTGTACCAGTAGTTAAAGGTGAAAAAACACCTAAAGAAAGATTTGCTGGAGCTGAATCAACATATACTATTGAAGCATTAATGTATAATGGTGTAGCGCTTCAATCTGCAACTAGTCATTATTTTGGTGATGGTTTTGCTAGAGCCTTCAATATGAAATTTATGGATCGTGATAATACTGAAAAATATATGTTCCAAACTTCTTGGGGAGCAACTACTCGTATGATTGGTGCACTTATCATGACTCATAGTGATGACCATGGTTTAGTATTACCTCCAAATGTAGCACCAACTAAAGTAACTATTATCCCAATTGGAAAAAATAATACTGAAGTATTAGATAGAAGTTATGAAATAGCTAAATCTTTAAAATTAGAAGGAATTACATGTACTATTGATGATTCTGAAAAATCCCCAGGATTTAGATTTGCCGAAGCAGAGATGAGAGGAATTCCGGTTCGTATCGAAATTGGACCAAGAGATTTAGAAAATAATAAATGTATTCTAGTAAGACGTGATACATTAGAAAAAATAGAAGTATCATTAGATAACGTAGTAGAAGAAATAATTAAATTATTATTAGAAATTCAAAATAGTATGTATTTAAGAGCTAAAATTAGACGTGATGATATGACTAAAGAAGTATTAACTCTTGAAGAAATGAAGGCATTATCAGAAAGAGAAAATGGCTTCATTAAAGCACACTGGTGTGGTAATCGTGAATGTGAAGATAAAGTAAAAGAAGAAACTGGTATTACTTCACGTTGTATCCCATTCGATGGTGATAACACTGATGGTAAATGCTTAGTTTGTGGTAAAGATGCTGAACATTTACTATATTGGGGAAAACAATATTAAAATAATTAATACAAATTAAGAAACATGTAAATGTTTCTTTTTTTCGACATTTTTTTCTTTTCATAAGTCTTACACTAATATTGGTGATGATATGAAAATGAATATTGTAGTACCAATTATCTGCGCAGTACTTTTGGGATATCTTTGTGCCTCTTTTATCTTTAATCAGTATGGTGTTAGTAGTTTTGTTTTTAGTGATAGTAAAAATATCTATTACTTGCAGTGTGGTGCTTTTAATACTGAAGAAGCTAGTCTAAAAGATATAAAAGGAATAGAAGATAAATTAACTATTAAAGAAGGAGATAAATATTATTCTTATATTGGTATGACGACTAGTAACAAAATAGCTAAAAACATTCAAAAAATGTATAAAGAAAAAGGTATAGATATCTATGTAAAAAGTGATTATTTAGAAAATGAAGATTTTATAAGCCAATTAAACCAATATGATGTTTTATTAGAGGCAAGTAAAAATATTAATGAAGTTAACTCTGTTTTAAAGACAGTTTTAGCTACTTTTGATGAAATTATTGTAAATCCTTAAGTAAATCTTAAACTTTTTGAAATAATATATATAGGGTGATATTATGAAAGTTAAAGATTTACCAGTTTTAGAAAGACCAAGAGAAAGATTATTAAAATATGGTAAAGAGAATTTATCTAATGAAGAATTACTATCTATTATTTTAAAAAGTGGAAATGGAAAGAAAACAGTTAAAGATTTAAGCCAAGATTTACTAAAAGAGTTTAATGGTTTAGAAAATATAAAAGATGCTAATTTGGAACAGTTGAAAAAAATAAAAGGAATAGGAGAGGTACAAGCTCTAACTATTTTAAGTACCTTAGAACTAGGAAAAAGAATTTATTTAAATAATAATTACTCTAAAAGAATAATTCTAAATTCACAAAATAAAATAATTGAATATATGAAATACGATTTATTAGGAAAGAAACAAGAATATTTTTATTGTTTATATGTAAATTCAAAACAAGAACTAATTGAAAGGAAACTATTATTTATGGGAACAGTAAATAGAAGTCTAGTTCATCCTAGAGAAGTATTTAAACATGCTTATTTATGTAGTGCATCTGGAATAATTTGTGTTCATAATCATCCGAGCGGTGATATAAATCCAAGTCGTGAAGATATAAGATTAACCAGTTCTTTAGTAGAATTAGGTACCATGAATGGAATACCTATTATTGATCATATTATTATTGGTAGTGATAAATACTATAGTTTTTATGAAGAAGGGAAAATAATTAATCTATGAAAAAAGATAGAATAAAAAAGAAGAATTTAATAATTATTGGTGCCATTATTTTCTTTTTTATTTTAATTTATATCTTAGAAACACGAAATAAAAATTATTCTAAAATAGAAGAAATTACTCATGAAATAGGTTCATATTTTGAAAAAATCTTAATTTTTAAACAAGAACCACTTAGTAATAATATAATAAATGGAATAAATAATGAATTAGAAAATGAAGTAAATGAATTAAAAAAAATATTAGAACTTGATAATTCGAATTATAAACTTATTCATGCTAGTGTAATAAAAAGAAATAATGATTGGTATCAAGAACTAACTATTGATAAAGGAAAAAAAGATGGTATTAATTTGGATATGGCAGTTATTTCTAGTAATGGTTTAATAGGTAGAGTAATTAAAACTACTAATTCTAGTAGTGTAATAAAACTTCTTTCTGCTAGTGGTAGTGATATGAAAGTATCAGTAACCATAAATACTAATAATGATTCTATATATGGGTTAATAGATGATTACTTAGAAAATGAAAGATTGATTAGAGTAAACAACGTATCTAAAATGGCTAATGTTGAGTTAGGAAATAAAGTATATACTAGTGGTCTAGGAGAATTATATCCATCAGGTATTTATATTGGTGAAGTAGTAGAAATAAATGAAGATGAATTGGGTCTTAATAAAATATTAAAAGTTAAAGCTGATACTTCATATGATAATATTAAATTTGTTTCAGTTATAGATAGGAGCAAATAATGGTAACTATATTATTAATTTTATTTTCATATCTACTTGAAGTAACACTAAAATATTACTTTCCCAAAACAGGTATATTTAACTATATAGAACCAATGTTTTTAGTTAGTTTTTTAATTGTTTATATAATGTTAAATTATAAAAACAAAAACAGCTTATATATCGTAATAACCAGTGCATTAATATATGACTTCTTCTTTGGTAATATTTTGTTTCTATATACTCTAATATTTCTAATTTTATATTATTTTATCAAATTCATATCTAAACAATTAGAAGCATATTTTATGATAAAATGTTTAGTCTTTGTTCTAAGTTTTATATCATTCTTTATACTTAAATACCTAATTCTACTATGGATAGGATATAACTATACAATTACTTTTTTATTAAATCAAATAATTCAATCTGCAATTATAAATATATTATTTGGATTAACTATTTACTATCTTTTAGGTATAAAATATAAAAAATTCTAATATGAATTATTAGGTGATATTATGGAAGAATATAAATCAGTTCAAAAGTATCTACAAAAAAGCAAAACTAAACCAACTAAAAAATTAACTATACCATATAGAGCTTTAAACAGTATTTTAATATCAGCTTTAATTTTAATAGTGGCATTATGTATTATTAAAATAAAACCTAGTTTTAAAAGTTGGATAGAAAAAAATGTTTATCAAACTAATATATCTTTCGCAGGTATTAATAAAACATATGAAAAATATTTTGGTAACTTATTTCCTATTCCTACTATTGAACCAGTGACACCAGTATTTAGTGAACAACTAACATATTTAAGTAAAGAAGCATATAAAGAAGGTGTAAAGCTAACGGTAGATAGTAATTATTTAGTTCCGGTTGTTGAAAGTGGAATTGTTGTCTTTATGGGTAATAAAGATAACTATGGGAATGTAATTATCGTTCAACAAGTAAATGGTATAGACATTTGGTATGTTGGAGTAGAAAATAGTAGTATTAAAATGTATGATTACATTGAAAAAGGTAGTCTATTAGGTGAAGCAACAAGTAATGAAATTTATTTATATTATCAAAAAGAAGGAGAATTCCTAGATTACAAAGATTATCTCTAAAATTTATTTTCACCCCTTATTTTATTTATTTGTTGTTGTGAGTTTATTAACAGGACATTTCCGTAATCTCTTTTATTTTACTTTAATTATTTTAATACATGAAATCGGTCATTCATTAACTGGTATCATTTTAAAACTAAATTTAAAAAGAATTGAAATATATCCATATGGTGGATGTAGCAAATTAGAATATGATATTAATATTCCATTAATTAAAGAGTTTTTAGTACTTATAATGGGACCTATAACTCAATTATTATTTATGGGAATAATTTACTATTTAAAAATTGATGTACCTAGTTATTTTTATACTTATAACTTTTTTATATTATTTTTTAATCTATTACCAATTTATCCACTAGATGGTGGCAAACTATTACATTTGTTATTATGTTTATTAATATCTTATTATCATAGTTTAAAAAATATATTTTATTATAGTTATTTAATTTTTATTATTATGTTTTTCTATTTTTTATTCTTTTATAAAAATTTAATTATATTTTTAATTTTTAGTTTACTTGGTATTCAAATTTTAAAGGAATTAAAAAAACTTGAATTTTACTTCGAGAAGTTTTTGATGGAACGATATTTAAAAGATTATAGATTTCATAAAACTAAACAAATTAAAACTATTAAAAATATGAAAAGGGATTATTATCACTTTTTTATTTCAAACTGTAAACTTACAGATGAAAAGCAAGTGTTAAGTAATTACTTTTCTTAGCGAATTTTGTATATTTATGTCAAAATCTTTGACTAACCCAATAACCTTATCTACAATAAAGATGTAAGATAATATGCAAAGATTGCGGTTAGGGGGATTTAGATGTTAAACAAGAATGATAAGAAAAACATTCTGGTTATCATTCTAGTGCTTATTGCTATATTAGGAGTATTTGGATTCACACGTGCATGTGGACGTATGAAAGATGAAAAAGGTCCAGAGATACCTAGTGTAGAAGATACACAAACACCAAGTGATAATGAGCCATCTATAGAAGAAAATGAAGAAATAGAAGATCCCGGTCAAAGCGAAGATGTTTCAATTTCTAATCCTACTTATGATGAGGTAGTAGAAGAAGAGGAAGAAGAAAATATGTATCCAGTTATCGATATTGTCGAAACTTATTACTATGTTTCTTTAGGTGATGATTTTACTATCCCACAATTAGAAGCATTAGATGAAACCGGAAATAATCTTAAAATTAGTATTACTTACAGTTTTAAATCACTAGATAGTAGTGAATTTATCCCAACACTAGAATTTTCAACAAAAGAATTAGGAATTTATAAAATTACATACTACGTAGAAAATGTATACCACTATGTATCAACTAAAGATATTTATGTTGAAATAATTGATACAAAAGAACCAACTGCCGAAGGAATTGTTTCTAAGTATAATGACTTAGAAGGAATAACTGAATTTGTTGCAGTTCCAAGTGGAAGTATCATTAATACTGATATTGATATTAGCTTTAGTGATAACGACATGGTAACTTATGTTGAATATTATGATGCTAATCTTGATAATAGTATTGGTGGAGATACAATCGAACAAGAAGCTATGCCGAATGTAATTGAAGTTGATCCAAATAGTATTTTAACTTTAACAGAAGAAGGAGAATATCATATTCGTATTCAAGATAGAAGCGGTAACATTAGTGAATATGTCGTAACTATCGATAAAACTGAATCAGTTGTTAATGTTGAATATGAACAAATTAGTGAAGAAGAAGTATTAGTAACTATAACTTCCGATGAAGAAATGAATGAAAAAGAAGGCTTTATCTTATCAAGTGATAAGAAAGTATTAACTAAAGTATATAGTCTAAATATTTTAGAAGATATAACTTTAAAAGATTTAGCTGGAAATGAAATAGTAATTCATTTGGAATACCAAGGATTAAAAGTAGAAGTAACCCAAAATGATATTGCGACAACGAATCGCACATTAAATAAAAATGATGGTGATATCAAAGTTGTCTTAACGGGCAAAAACCAAATTGGGGTAACTTATACAGTAGATGATGGTGTAGAAACAACCTACACAAGCGGTGATATATTAACACAAGAGGGTAATTATAAATTCCAAATAAATCATGATGGATATGAACGAATTTTAGAATTTTCAATTAGTTCTATGGGAACTGATGATTAATAATTTTTAGTCAAAGTAAAAATTATAACTAATTTAGTCAAAGTAAATTAGTAAGAAGTAGTTAACACTACTTCTTTTCTGTTTATAAAATATTTAGAAAACTATTTTAATTTTTTTATTTATATGATACAATAACTTATAGATTAAGAATATGGAGGAATGGATATGGCATTTGATAGTATGAAAAAATTTTTTGGTGTTGAAGAAGAAAACCAAAATGTAGCTGAAGAAAGAGAAGAAGAATATTATGCAGTTTCAAGAGATGAAGCTGTTTCGAATAGTGAAGTAGGAAGTAACAAAATGATTTTGTTTGAACCTCGTGCATATTCTGAAAGTACTCAGATTACTGATTACTTAAAAAAGAGAAATACAGTGGTAGTAAATTTAAAAAGAGTTACTCCAGATCAAGCAAAAAGAATTGTAGACTTCTTAACAGGAAGCTTATACGCTATGAATGGTAGCTTACAAAAATTAGGTGGGGGTATTTTCTTATGTGCCCCTAATAATGTAAATGTAGAAGGAAAAATCACCGATGATAACGCAAAACCATTAAAAGGAAAAAAAGAAGATAAAGAAGAAGACGAGTTTAATTGGTAATAGATAACTAGTTGTATATTAGTTGAGGTGGATTATGAAAAAATTTAGTAAGGAGTTAAATGGTTATAATAAAAATGAAGTTAATGCTTTTTTAAATGATGTAATTATGCATACTGAAAAAGTATTAGCTAAATTAGAACGCCAACAAGCTGAAATAAACCAACTAAAAAATCAAATAGTCCACTATCAAGATATTGAAAGAAGCTTAAATCTAGCTTTAAATAATGCTCAAGAAGTAGGCGAAAATATTCGCAGAATGGCTAGAGGAGAAGCTAAGATTATTGTAGATGAAGCAAATCGTAATGCAAATAGAATTGTAAACGATGCTTTAATCAGAAGTGAAAAAATAGAAATGAAAACTCTAAATGCCGAAAGAAATCTAAGAATCTTTAAAAATAAATTAAAAAACATCGTAGAACAACAACTAGAAATAGTTGAAGAAATTGAAATATTAGAAGTTGAAGAATAAACAGAAGTTTATTCTTGTTTTTTTGTTGTAAACAAATAATTACTAGCATATTATATTGTGGAGGAAGATATATGTTAATACAGATTATATTATTAATAGTAGGTTTTATTATTCTAATTAGAGGAGCAGATATCTTTGTAGATGGAAGTAGTAATTTAGCTAGAAATTTCAAACTATCTAAAATGTTAATTGGTCTAACTATTGTAGCATTTGGTACTAGTGCTCCTGAATTTGCCGTTAGTATTAAAGCAACCCTATCAGGAAGTGGTGAAATAGTTTTAGGAAATGTAGTAGGAAGTAATATCTTAAATATTTTGTTAATATTAGGATGCAGTAGTTTAATTCATGATTTAAAAGTAAAAAATAATACTGTTAAAAAAGAAATACCCATTACTTTATTAATTACCACATTATTAGCAGTACTAATGAGTGATAGTTTATTTAATAACCAAACTAATATCCTAACTAGAGGCGATGGTATCTGTCTAATACTATTTTTCTTAGTATTTATATATTACTTAACTACCATAGCTAAAAGAACTAAACAAGAAATAAAAGAAGATGAAGAATTATTAAAAAAAGAAAAAATATATTCAATTCCTAAATCCATCATCTATACAGTAGGTGGACTAGTAGCAATAATTATAGGTAGTAACTTCGTTGTTGATAGTGCTACTTATATCGCAGAAGGAATTGGTATTAGTGAAAGAGTAATTGGTTTAACTATTATAGCTCTTGGAACATCGTTACCAGAGTTGGTAACAAGTATTGTAGCTACTAAAAAAGGTGAATATGATATCGCTATAGGTAACATAGTAGGAAGTAATATCTTTAATATTGGTATTGTCTTAGGACTTCCTATTGCTGTATTTGGAAACATTACAGTAGGTGCATTTAGTGACATTGATTTAATCTTCTTATTACTATCAGCTTTTGTATTATTCTTATTCTCAATCAATGATTATAAACTTAAAAAAAATGAAGGAATTATTTTCTTAGTAATATATGCAATTTATAATATTTTACTATTAACGTAAAATAATAAAATATTAGTTGTATTTAACGTATTTTTGTGCTATATTAATAACATTAAAACAAGTGCGAAAGACGGAATAATAACTAATATTTAGAGAGTTTCTTATTTGGTGAAAAAGAAATATATGAACAATTATTCAAATCACTTTCAAGATTGTGCTTTATGGATAAGATAAAGCCGTATATCTACGTTACAGATTTAAGTGTATAAGTTAATACTTATAAATTAAGGTGGTACCGCGATTATTCGTCCTTATGATGAATAGTCGCGTTTTTTTATTGAAAGGAGAATTATATGTTTATACAAATTATATTATTAATAGTAGGTTTTATAGTACTAATTAAAGGTGCAGATATCTTTGTAGATGGTGCTAGTAACTTAGCTAGAAATTTCAAACTATCTAAAATGTTAATTGGTTTAACTATTGTAGCTTTTGGTACAAGTGCACCTGAATTTGCTGTTAGTATTAAGTCTATGTTATCTGGTAGTGGTGAAATAGTAATAGGTAACGTTGTTGGTAGTAACATTTTAAATATATTATTAATTCTAGGAGCATCAGCATTAATTCATGATCTTACAGTTAAAAACAACACTGTAAAAAAAGAATTACCAATTACATTACTAATAACTAGTTTATTAGTAGTATTAATGTGTGATAGTCTTCTAAGTAATCAAGTTAACCTAATAGATAGGGGTGATGGTTTTACTATTCTATTATTCTTCTTAGTATTTGTTTACTATTTGGTATCAATGATGAGAAATAAAACAGATGAGGTAGAAGGCGATGAAGAAGTATATAAACTACCAAAATCAATTATTTACACAGTAGGTGGAATTATAGGTATCGTTTTAGGAAGTAACTTAGTAGTAAATAGTGCTACCTTTATAGCTGAAGCAATCGGAGTTAGTGAAAGAGTAATTGGTTTAACTATAATTGCTTTAGGTACATCTTTACCAGAATTAGTAACAAGTATTGTAGCTACTAAAAAAGGTGAATATGATATCGCAATAGGTAACGTTGTTGGAAGTAACATCTTTAATATTGGTATTGTTTTAGGACTTCCAATAGCTTTATTTGGAGGTATTGAAGTAGGAACATTTAATGTTGTTGATTTAGTATTCTTATTCGTATCAGCATTAGCTTTATTTGCTTTCTCAATAAATGATTATAAGATTAGAAGATTTGAAGGAATAATTTTATTAATAATGTTTATTGTTTACTATACAATGGTTTTAATTTAGGGGGGATAATATGAAAAATTTAACAATAGAAATATCAGAACAACAAATTAAAGATTATTTAAAAAAATACGAAAATTATTATAAAGATTGTGGACCATTATTCGTAAAATATCTTAAAGATAATGTTAATAATCCAACAGAAGAAATGATAGAAATTTTAACTGGAGGAAAAATAAATATTAATAATAGTGGTGAAATTCCTAGTTTTAATAAAATACCAACTCATATTCAGAATTTAGATTTAAGTGGTATCTGTCATATATTAATTCCAACCATTAAATATTATGGTGAATCAATTATAACGATAGATCAATTATATTGGAATTTAGAGAATACTGCAGAAAAGTTATCAGTATCAATTAATCATCCACTAGATATAGTAATGAGTACTATTGATAATTATGAAATATGTGAAAAAGTAAAATTAGAAGAAAAAATACTAAAAATAAAAATGAGTAAAGACAATTGTAGAAAAGAATTATTTATATATGAAAATTTCTATGATGAAAATCAAATTAGAAAAATAAGAAAGATAGTTAGAGAAAGGTGATATTAATATGTTTAAAGAATTAGAAAAAGAAAAAAATAGTGTATTAGAAGAAAAAAGAATGAATCAGTTTTTAGAAACTAATATATTAGATAAATCAATTGAAAAAGGAAAAGACTACTTTGTATTCTATGATGGACCAGCTACTGCTAATGGTATGCCAGGAATTCATCATATGTTAGCTAAACTTCTAAAAGATTGTTTTTGTAAATATAAAACAATGCAAGGATATAAAGTTATCCGTAAAGTAGGTTGGGATACTCATGGTTTACCAGTAGAAGTAGCAGTAGAAAAAGAATTAGGATTTAGTGGTAAAACTGATATTGAAAAATATGGTATTAAAGAGTTTAATGAAAAATGCCGTGAATCAGTATGGAAAAATGAAAAAGCATTTACTGATTTCACTAGTAAAATGGGACAATTTATTGACTTAGAACATCCATATATAACTTATGATAATAATTATATAGAAACAGAATGGTGGATTTTAAAGAAATTCTTTGATGAAGGATTAATCTATGATGGTTTAAAAATATTACCATACTGTCCAAGATGTGGAACAGGTCTAGCTTCTCACGAAGTAGCTCAAGGTTATAAAGAAATTAGTGTTAATACTGTAACTGTTCCATTTAAATTAAAAAATGAAGAAAACACTTACTTATTAATTTGGACAACAACACCATGGACTTTAATGTCTAACGTTGCTGCTTGTGTTAATCCAAATGAAAAATATGTTAAATGTTTATCTAAAGGATATAACTTTATCGTTGCTGAAAAACTAGCTCATAAAGTTCTAGGTGATGATTTTGAAGTAGTAGAAGAATATACAGGTAAAGATTTAGAATATATGGAATATGAACAATTCTTACCATTTGTATCTGTAAATAAAAAAGCATTCTTCGTAACATGTGCTGATTATGTAACCATGGAAGATGGTACTGGTATCGTTCATATCGCACCTGCATTTGGTCAAGATGACTACGAAGTAGGATTAAAATATGACTTACCAATCGTTAATCCAGTAGATGAAAATGGTTGCTATACAGAAGGTCCTTGGCAAGGAAGATTAGTAGTTGATTCTGAACTAGAAATTGAGATTATTAAATATTTAGCTAGTGAAGATAAATTATTTAAGAAACAAAAAATGGAACATAACTATCCACACTGTTGGAGATGTAAAACACCACTTGTTTACTATTCAAAACCGAGTCTTTATATCAAAACTACTGCATTCCAAGATAAGATTATTGAAGCTAATAAAACTGTTAATTGGTATCCAGAATATGTTGGTGAAAAAAGATTTGCTAACTGGTTAGAAAATATGAATGATTGGGCAATTTCTAGAAATAGATATTGGGGTACACCAATTCCACTATGGAGATGTTCTTGTGGACATGATGAAATGATAGGATCACGTAAAGAATTAGTAGAAAAAGCTATTGAAGAAATTGATGAGTCTATCGAACTTCATAGACCATTTGTAGATGATGTTCATATTAAATGTAGTGAATGTGGAAAAACTATGACACGTGTTACTGACGTTATGGATTGTTGGTTCGATAGTGGTGCTATGCCATTTGCTCAATATCATTACCCATTCGAAAACCAAGAACTATTTGAAAAACAATTCCCAGCTGACTTCATATCAGAAGGAATTGACCAAACCCGTGGATGGTTCTATTCATTATTAGTTATTTCTACATTTATTAAAGGATGTAGTCCATATAAAAACGTTTTGGTAAATGACTTGCTTCTAGATAAACATGGTCAAAAAATGCATAAATCAAGAGGTAATGCTATCGAACCATTTAGTGTTTTAGAAAAATATGGTGCTGACCCAACTAGATTCTATATGCTTCATACTTCACCTGTATGGACACCACTTAAGTTTGATGAAGAAGGAATTAAAGAAGTTCAATCTAAATTCTTCAATACTCTAAAAAATACATATACATTCTTCGAGATGTATGCTAATACTGATAAAGTAGATCCAAGAGAATTTGAAGTAGATTATAATGAACTAGAAGAAATCGATAAATGGTTACTTTCTAAATATAATAAATTAGTTAAATATGTAACTGCAGCTATGGATGAATACGATTTGAATAAAGCAGTAAAATTAGTTAATAACTTCGTAAATGAAGAATTATCTAACTGGTATATTAGAAGAAATAGAAGAAGATTCTGGGGAAGTAATCTAGATACAAGTAAAAAAGCTGTTTATAAAACTACATTCCAAGTATTAGAGGGAATTTGTAGATTAATCGCGCCAATCGTACCATTCATATCTGATGAAATTTATACTAATTTAACTGGGGAAGAAAGCGTTCATTTAGCTGAATACCCAGTATGCGATGAGTCTAAGATCAATGAACATATTGAAAAGAGAATGGACTTAGTAAGAGATTTAATTTCATTAGGAAGAAATGCTAGAGAAGAAGCGAAAATTAAAGTAAGACAACCAATCTCTGAAGTAATTATAGACGGTAAAAATCAAGAAACTATTTCTGATTTAGTTGATTTAATTAAAGAAGAGTTAAATGTAAAAGAAGTAACTTTTGCTACTAACTTATCTGAATACATGAACTTCGAATTAAAACCAAACTTCAAGATTTGTGGTAAAATGTTCGGAGCTAACATGAAAGAATTCCAAGAAAAATTAACTAAGTTAAGTGAAGATGATATCTCTACTTTAGAAAATGGTGGAACTATTAAAATGGAAGTAGACAATGAAGAAGTTGAAGTAGTACCAGAAATGGTAGAAATTAGAGTATCTTCTAAGGAAGGATTTAATGCTAGTCACGAAGGAAATCATTTTATGGTATTAAATACTACTTTAACTGAAGAGTTAATCAATGAAGGTATCGTAAGAGAATTTATTAGTAAAGTTCAAAACTTAAGAAAAACTAAAGATTTTGAAATTACTGATAGAATAACTATCTACTACACAGAACATACTGACTTTGAAAATGCTATCTCAAATTATATCGAAGTAATAAAAGAAGAAACATTAGCAGTCGAATTAGTTAAAAAAGAATTAGATGTAGAACCAGCTAATTTAAATGGACTTGATGTAAAATTTGATGTAGAAAGAAAATAATTATTGAGAATAATTGAAGTAAAAAAGTAGACATTTTGATCTACTTTTTTGCATTTTTCTAAATAATTTACGTTTTTCAACAATAGGGAAAACTTGACAATTTTATTTGTTTGTAAGAATCAATATTGATAGCTTCTAAGAGTTATCATTGATTCTTTTTTTATTTAAAATATTAAGTAAAATTAATATAAAATGAAAGAAATTGAAAAATTATATAAATTGAAAAACTAAACTTTTTGTATTGTCTAAATTTTTAATAAATAGTATAATTATCTTAAGATATAAGATAGGGTGATATAAATGAAAAAGAAACAAAATATATTAATGTTAATGGCATTATTTGGGTTAATAGCTATTACTGCTGGAGTTACTTATGCATTCTTTAGTTATGCAAAACAAGGACCTACAGATAATACATTAACTACAGGTACTATTACTTTTCTTTATACTGAAGTAAGTGGAGTAGGAAGAGGTATTAGTATAGATGATGCTTATCCAATATCAGATACTCAAGGAAAAGCTCAAACAGGAGAAGGAAAAGTATTTGATTTTAAAATAAATTCAGATAATGATTTAGATGCAACTATTCCTTATGAAGTAACAGCTAGAAAGAAAAGCGATTCTACATTAGATGAAGATGCAGTTAAGATATATTTAACTAAAGTAAGTGGTGATACTGAAGAAGAAGTGTTATTAGATAAATATAGTGAACTTCCTCAAACTGATAAAGTATTAGCTAGTACTCATGTAGAAAAAACAATCTATAATGGAAAGGTACCAGCTAATCAAACAGAAACATATGAACAAAACTTTAGACTTAGAATGTGGATAGATAAAGACGTTAATTTTAGTCCATTACCAGATGGAACATATCCATATAATGATAAAACATTTACAATAACAGTAAATGTATATGCAAATGCTAAAGTAGTAACAGAAGAAGATATAGAAAATGCATCAAAAGCAGAAATAAGTAATATAACTGTTGGAGATACTGAATTAACTAAAGTAGAAAATCAAGATTATGACTATGAAACAAGTTTACCTGAAGGAACAACATCAACAACACTAGATATCGAAACAGAAAGTGAATATGCAACAGTTGAAGTAGAAAGATTAGATAGTCTTGCATATTCATCAAATATAAAAAGATTAGCTACTAAGAAGACATTAGACTTATTACCAGGGGATAATTATTTTAAGATAACAGTAATAAGTGAAAATAAAAAAGTAGAAAATGAATTTACATTAAAAATTAGTGTAGAAACAGGCGAGATGTTATTAAGTGATGCAATATTTAATAAATATAAAACTATATATGATAATCCAACATTAGATAAAACGAGTGAAGAGACTAATGAAAATGGATTATATAAATCAACAGCTACAAATACAGGTGATCCAACATATTACTTTAGAGGAAATGTAGAAAACTATGTTGATTTTGCGGGATTTACATGGAGAGTAGTAAGAATAAATGAAGATGGAACTATCCGACTAATCATGCAAGATGGAATAAATAATAATGAAGCATATAAATTCAATACAGATAAATCAAGGAAAGATAATATGTATTATAGTAATAGTGATACAGCTAAACCAACGTTAGAAGATTGGTATTCTGATAAAATAGCTAGTAACGCTAACTATTCAGATAGAGTAGCAAGTGGTAATTATTTCTGTGAAGAAGCAAAAGTAGCCAAAGATAGTACATATGCAACAAATAGTGGTGCTAGTATGACAGTATACACAAGTTACACACCTAACTTTACATGTGAGAAAAATGGAAAAGATAAGAATGGGAAAGGCTATGTATCTGGAAGCGTTGGTTTAATTACTTACGACGAAGTAGTACATGCTGGTGGAGTAGTAAATAATAAAATTGATAATCATAATTATTATTTGAGAAATTATACTTATCCATGGTGGCTTATTAGTCCTGGTGGTTATAGTGGCAAAAAGGCTTTTGCTTGGTATATAAATAAATCTGGACAAGCATTTGCCCATATTGATATTTCTTCTTCAACTAATAAACCTTTAATTCGTCCGGTTATTAATTTAAAAGATGATACTAGTGTAACAGGTTTAGGTACAAGTGATTCACACTGGGTAGTTCAATAAAATTTAAAAAAATAAAAGTCATATTTAATGACTTTTTCTTTTGTTTATGATAAACTTATTCATAGGTGATGTATAATGAAAAATAGAAGTGAATTAAG
>JAZOBJ010000031.1:0-4131 GCA_045595895.1 Candidatus Scybalousia sp.
GCAAATAGAATATATGATAATACATTATACCAAGCAGTAAACCCTAATGCTAAATAAATTATTATAGGAAGTACTACAAAACATACTGTATCTACTAATGAATCAAGTTCTATTCCAAACTGTATTTCCTCACTATCTCTTTTACACATTCTAGCTATTTTACCATCAAACATATCACATACACCAGCTACAACTAAACACATAAAAGCATACATAATATTTTTTTCAATTAAAGCCATATACATTCCTAATATTGCAAATCCTAAACCAATATATGTAAGAATTACTGACCTATTCCATTTTCCAATAAACATATAATTACTCCTTTTATTTATACTACCAAATAATATTATAACATAAACTTTAAAATAAACAAAGAAAACCTTAATTCTTTATTTCAACACCAAGCATTCCTACTAAATTATGACACTGAAATCTATCTATAATTATACCTCTTAATGAATAAAAATCAAATAAAGTACCATTAATATCACAACTAGAAAAATCTACCCCTTTTAAATGTGTCTTAATAAATTCTGTACGATATAAATTAGTTTTTTCAAATTCTATATTTTTAACATCAACTTCCATAAAACTAGCATCACTTAAATCACTATCTTTAAAAAGAATATTATTAATTCTAGCATTAGATAAATTTAAATATTTCAAAATACAATTATCAAATTCAACATCCCTTAATGATGAGTTAATAAAAGTTGTTCCTAACATTTTACAATTTTTAAAAACTACTCTACTAATCATCCTATCATCAAAATTCTTATTAGACAAATCACAATTTTCAAAAACAACATCTAACATATCAATTTTTTCAAGCTCAATATTAGAAAAATCAATACTTTCAAATATACAACTATCAAAAGTAATACTATCAATTAAAATTCTAATTTTTTCTTTTGGAGTCTCTGAAAACTTATAATTACAAAATTCGCCTTCCCTCATCGCATCTATAAAATTTTTATCTTCATAACTAAGTATTTTAGGTTTTACTATTTTCATATATACACCACTCTATAAACTAATTTTTTTATTAAATTTTTTCTGATACCATTTATTTAATTGACGCCTATTTTTAAAAATCAACAATTTATCATGATCAATATTTTTTACATATTCCATTATTTTATGTCGTTTTCGCTTACGCCAACATAAAACCCAAAACAAAAATTTAATATCTAGTTTTTCATTACATCCCGGAATTTCTTTTCTATTTTTTCCCCCATAACTGAAATATCTACTTAAAACACCTTTAATCTGAGCAAAAGTCGAATAATCCAAATAAATTACTAAATCAGACATATTTAATCTTTCCTCTAATGTTGAAGTATAAGTACCATCAATTACCCACTTATCTTCCTTAATTTTTTCTAATATTAATTTATCACGTTCACCTTTATTCCTTTCTTGCCAATTAGGATAATAATTAAAAGCATCCAAATGATAAACAGGTAACTTTAAATCTAAAGATAAATTAGTAGCTAACGTAGTTTTACCAGTACCACTACCTCCAATTATAGTAATCTTATTCATAACACCACCTACTTATTTATTTCTAATAATCTCAACCTTTAACTTTTTCAATGCAATTATCCTAACTCTTCTTTTACACCCAGGACATTTAGCATATTTAATTCCTCTTTCACTAGGAACTGGCAATTTTAAAACAGTACCACACTTATAACACCTTTTATAAATATGATCCTTATCTCTTATATTTCTTTTTATATTAATAAAAGGTTTTAATAATATATTTCTAACTCTTAAAAACTTTTGATTTTCTTCACTTCTTTTATATATATTTTTAGAAAGCAATCGATAAAAAATAATAAAAATAATTAAAAGTCCTAGACTAGATAAAATAACACTACCAACAAATATATTAATAATAAATAATATAATATATAACCAAAATAAAAATTTATACAATTCATCAGGTCTTAAATATCTACCATACAAAAATTTTCTAAGTTTTTCTATAAATTTCATTGTCCACCTCTAATGATGATGATTATGTTTTTGTTTTACACTTTTAACATCACATTTTATATTATTACATTTTTCATCTTTATCTTCAAGTTCAATAGTAACATGACTAATACCATGTTCTACTAATTCTTCTCTAATCTTATGTTTAACATCTTTATTATTATTTTCAACGACTACATGTATAGTTGCATAATTATTAAAACCATCTATACTCCAAATGTGAATATGATGAACATTAATAATACCATCAATTTCTAATAAATGTTTCTTAATGTCATCAAAAGATACCCCATTAGGTATTTTTTCTAAAAACAAATCAACTACCTGTTTTAATTTTTTAATTGCATTAATAAATATAAATAATGAAACACAAATAGATAAAATAGGATCTAAAACTGATATATCAGCAAACCTCATTATAATGGCACCTATTAACACAACACCCCAATTAAGCACATCCTCCACCATATGTAAACTTACTACTTTCTGATTAATAGAATGTCCTTCTCGTGTACAATAAGCAGCTATAAAATGTACAGTTAATCCTATCAAAGCTAACACAATCATACCACTATAATTAACATCAACCGGATTAAAAATACGATTAATCGCACCAACTATAACTAAAATGCTACCAATTAATAATATAACAGTCGTAATTAAAGCACCTAAAACCGAATATCTACTATAACCATAAGTATACTTATTATCAGGACCCCTCTTACTCTTTTTTTCAAAGAAATAAGATAATCCAATACTTAAGGCATCTCCCATATCATGAACTGAATCAGAAATAATTGAAATACTATTTGTAAATAACCCGCCAAACAGTTCAAAAATAGAAAATCCCAAATTCAAAATAAAAGCAATCAAAATATTCTTATCTGTCTTCATACTACCTCCTACTATATTTTATTGTTCTTTACCACAATTTTTACAAAATTTAGAATCACTATCAATTATACTACCACAGTGTTTACAGTACATTGTATCTTCACTAAAACCCTCTTTAATAGAACTAGCCATAGTCTTAACATAATCTTTTTTAATATTAGATTCCATATCAGATATTTCTCTTAAAACATCTTCATTTTCATCTAATATATTTTTCTTTATACTAATAGCAGTACTACTAAGATCTTCTAAATCTTCTTTAGAATAATCAACCATATGTTTAGTAGCCTTTATCTGTCTACTCATCATTTTCCCCCTAAACTTAGGACTAATAATAGATAAAATCACAAATATAAATACTATCCCAATAAATATTGGAACTATTGTAAACATAATATCAAACATTAACTTCTCGCACCTCCATCTACTTGTAACACCTCTCCTGTTACATAACTAGCTAAATCACTTGCTAAAAATAAAAAACAATTAGCTACATCTCTAGTTGTGCCTATTCTACCAAGTGGTATTGATTTAATTAAAGGATTAATAACTTCATCTGGTAAATTTTTAACCATATCAGTTTCTGTTATTCCAGGAGCAACAGCATTAACTCTAATACCATCTTTAGCTAACTCACGAGCCAGTGACTTAGTCATCCCATTAACAGCATATTTACTAGCCGGATACATAATACCACTAGGTTGCCCATAAATACTAACCATTGAACTTGTATTAATAATGCATCCTTTAGTTTCTTTTAAGTATGAAATAACTAACTTAGAACATACAAATACAGATTTAATATTTAAATTAGAAATACTATCATATTCTTCTATAGTATAATCCTCAATTTTAGTTGATGATGATACACCAGCATTATTTACTAAAATATCAATTTTACCAAAAATATCATGAATCTTCTTAAAAGATTCTTTAACTTCATCTTCATTATGTAACACTGGATAAAAACCAATAACAGAATAATTACTATTTTCATTTTTTAACTGACTAAGAGCTTTATTAACAGATTCTTCTCTAGAACCAAACAAAGCTACCATAGCACCATTCTCTAAAAAAGTTCTAACTATTTCTAAACCAATTCCTCTAGTTCCACCAGTAACAACAGCTACCTTTCCTTTTAACATATACCCTCCTATTTCAATAAATTAATTATATCAAATTCACAAAATTAATACAAAAAAAGATTTTTTTATCATCACTTTGATTATCATA
>JAZOBJ010000032.1:0-12505 GCA_045595895.1 Candidatus Scybalousia sp.
TAGCTACCGCAATATCTTATTCTGATAATATTTATGCTGTTAAGACACATATGTTTTTAGGTGAGGATACACTTGTTGATATTTCAAGAAGGCTTGGTATTACTTCGGTTCTTGATGAAGTTCCCTCTCTTCCTCTTGGTACTTCTAGTATTAATATTATAGAAATGGCTAGTGCATATTCTGCTTTTGCGAATGAGGGATATAAAGTAGTAGGACATCTAATTTCTAAAGTTGAAGACTTGAAGGGAAATGTTTTATATGAAAAGAAAATTAAAAAAGAAAATATTCTAAATAAAAATTTAACTTTTATATTAAGTGATTTATTAACTAGTACATATGATTCTAGTTTTATTGATTATAATTATCCTACTGCTATTGGGATAGCACCTAAGATTAAACATAAACTTGCTTTAAAAAGTGGTACTACTGATACTGATCATTGGTCTATTGGATATAATGGTGAGTTAGTTACCGCCGTTTGGGTTGGATATGATGATAATCGTTCTATTGATACTGGTGATTATAAATATTCTAGAAATATATGGGTATCAGCTATAGAAGGATATTTGGATGGGCATGAAGATAGTTGGTATAAACAACCCAGTAATGTGGTTGGGGTATTAGTTAATCCTATTACTGGTAGACCAGCTACCGAAAAAGATAAAAACAAACGTATTATGTACTATATCAGGGGGACTGAGCCTACTGATACCGATCCTGTTTTTGATGAGATTATGAATGATAATTAACTTTTCATAATCTCTTTTTTTAAGCATAAATTTAATTGAAAGAGAGGTTTTTATATGAATCAAAATTTTTCAAATGGTAATTTAAATAATCCTTCTTATATACCTAGTCAAAGTACTTATCCACCATATATGAATTTACCTGATTATGCAAATCAGAGTGGTAACAATACTGTAGTTGATCCGCAATACGCCGAAAACTTATTTACACTTAATCATGGTAAAAGAGTTACTGTTTACTTTTCTTATCCAGATTCCATTCAGTGGCGAGATAGAGTCTTTTCTGGTATTATTCTTGCGGCAGGTAGGGATTATTTACTTCTTAGAAATGATCAAGGACAGACAGTATTATTATGGTTAGTATATATAAACTATGCTACTTTTGATGAAGAGATTTCTTTTTAAGTGAATCTCTTTTTTATTTACTAAATTCAAAATTAATGATATGATTGGTACATAAGATAGGATGGTGTTTTTATGTATTACATAGTGGTAGCAATTATAGCACTTATTATGATTTTTATTATGTTTGAGATTAGTTTTTATAATAAGTTTCAGTTGTTGAAAATTAAGATTACTGAGGCTTTAAATAATATGGATATTCTATTTGAAAAAAAGTTTAATTTACTTGAGAGATGTACTAATATTATTAAAGAAAATAATAGTAAATATAAAGAGGATTTAATACTTGATAATTTACTAAAAGTTAAAAGTCAAAAGATAGATCGTTTTGAGTTAAATCATGAATTAACTATAGCTTTGAGAGATTATTATGCTCTTTTAGATTTAGATAAGAAGTTAGCTAATATTGAATCTTTAAAGAATATTAATGATGATTTAATAGATATAGATAACGATTTAAATGCTAGTAAGAAATATTATAATGATAATATAGTTTTATATAATAAATTAGTTAGGAGTTTTCCTTCTAATATAGTGGCTAAAATATTTAAATATAGAAATGAGGATTTCTTTAAGGAAGAGAAAATAGAAACTTTAGAAATCTTAAAAGAAAATGAAAGACAGGATTAATTACCTGTCTATTTTATTTCCCAATCTATTGGTTCTAAGTTTTTACTTATTAAGAAGTTATTAGTTTTAGAAAATGGTTTACTGCCAAAGAAACCATTATATGCAGAAAATGGTGATGGATGTGGAGATTCTATTATGTAATGAATGTGGTTAGTTATAAACCTTTTTTTACTTCTAGCAAAGCTTCCCCATAGAATAAATACTACTGGAGTATTTTTTTCATTTACTTTTCTAATTACTTCATCAGTAAATTTTTCCCATCCTAAGTCTTTGTGGGAAGCTGGCTTATTAGCTTCTACTGTTAGGACAGCATTGAGAAGTAAAACACCCTTTTCACTCCAAGATACTAAACTACCATGTTCTGGTATAGATAAACCTAAATCACTATTTAATTCTTTATAAATATTTTGTAGTGATGGTGGTTTACTTATTCCTTCTTTTACAGAAAATGACAATCCTTCCGCTTGATTTTCACCATGATATGGGTCTTGACCTAATATTACTACTTTAACATCTTGATATGATGTATTACGGAAAGCTTTAAATATTTCAGTTTGTTTAGGATAAATTACTTTTTTTTGATACTCTTTTTTTATAAATTCTAATAGATTTATAAAATATTCTTTATTTATTTCTTCTTTTAATATTAAATCCCAATCATTTCCTATCATACTGCACCTCTATTATAGATTCTATCATTTTATAGTTGTTTAAACAATCTTTTGTAGTCTGATTGAAGTTTATAATATTTGTCTTCTGTTATTTCTTCACTGTACTTACTTATTTTACCTTCTAGAGTTCTTTCTACTTTTCTATTAATTTTACCTAATATTTCACCATTAATTTTTTTATCTGATTCTCTTATTTCATATTTATAGATGTTACCTTGGTTAAAAGCTACAGTTGCTACTATTTGATTATTTATACTAATATTAGCATAACTTATCTTTTTATTATCAATAAGTAGTGATACTTTTTCTAGGTTTAACTTATCTATTTTGGATACTTTTTCTATTAAATCACTTATTTCTTCTAACACTTTATATTCTTCTTCAGTAGATTGGTTAAATCCAATTACATATTTTTTAAAATCTTCTTCAATCATTAATTTAATTGGTTGACATTTTTTTATTTCTAATTTTAATACTCTTTTTTCAGTTACTGGACAACTAACTTCAATTATTCTTAAGCCTTGTTTATGGTCATCATATTCCATTTCGCTAAAGTCGTATTTATATGTGAGTTTACTGTTTTCTCTTTTCATAGTCAGGTAACTATTCATGCTGTATCGTTTTTGGCTTTCTTTTCTTGAACCTAAACTATAATTATAAAATTCAAATAACGTATTATCTAAATCCCTTACTTCATAGATTGTATCTAGGTAGGTTTGACTCATATGAAAATCAAAAATCTCAATTGGTTTTTTTTCATGAAATTTACCTAATTTTCTTAATGTTTTTTCTAATAATTTTAGATTTTTAGCCACTTTATTGTTATCTACTAGATATGTGTACTTGGCGCTATATGGAAAATTAATCATATTATCACGTCCTCGTTTAGCTATTATACTATTTTTTGGTTTTGTAATCAAATATTATTTCTCTACGTAGTTTTATTAATGTATACATGTTAATAATGGCTAGAATAGCTACTAATATGTCAACTATAGTCCATAATAACGAAGCACTAATTACACTTCCAAAAAGAAGAAGAATTATGGTTACAGTTTTAAGAATGTTTATATGTATTTTCGATACATTTTTTATAAGATATTTTAGTGAACTTTCACCATAATAATATCCTGCTACAATGGTTGAATAAGCTAGAGATATAACAGAAACCATTAAAATAATTATACCACTTTTACCTAAATGGTAATTTAGGGCATGTTGAGTTAATTCTATACCATTCATATTTTCAAAACTTAGATGAGTGTAATCTGATGTTAGAATTAATAAAGCCGTTGATGTACACACAATAAAAACTGTAAAATAAATTCCTAATATTTGAATTAATCCAAGATTAATTTTATTAGGTGTATGAGAGCATGATGATGCGATTGAACCAGTTCCTAAACCTGCTTCTGTTGAAAAAACTCCTCTTTGTATTCCTATTACAAATGTTGAAATAATACCACCCGATATGGCTTTATAATTAAATGCACTCGTTATTATATTTAATAAAACCCCTGGTATTTTATCTATATTAATAATAATAATCAAAATACTTAAAAACACATATCCTATTCCCATAATTGGTACTAATTTACTAGTTATATTAACTATTCTATCTAATCCTTTCATAATAGAAACTGCTGAGATGAATGCAAGTATTATTCCTATAGTTAGTGGTTCTATCTTAAAATATTCATGTATTGAAGTAGTTATTGTATTGGCTTGAATAGTCATAAAACCTACAATATAGGCGACTATGATCAATATTGAATATATTGCCGCAAGTGGTTTATTATTTAGACCTTTTCTTATATAGTATGATGGTCCTCCTTTGTATACTTCTCCATCTTTTTCTTGATATTTAGCGCCTAAGTAACTTTCACAAAATGTATTTATAGAAGTTATTATTCCTACTATCCAAATCCAAAATATAGTACCTGGTCCTCCTATATATATAGCTAATGCTATACCTGCAAGAGAACCTACGCCAACACGGGCTGCTAGAGACATGGTTAGGCTTTTAAATGGTGATACAGTACTTTTATTATCACCTTTAAATCCTTTAAATAGAGATTTTATTTTTAATTGGGGAAATCCCAATTTTATACTAAAATAAATTCCTCCACCCAATAAAAAAACTATAGCTATACTCCACAATATATCTGTTATTATTTTTATCATGTTATCACCCATTATTAGTATAGTTATAGTTATTTGAAAAAATTATCGAAAAAAGTTATTGACAATTATGTTGGTGATATTAGTAACTGTTACATATATTATAATTAATTTTTTCACTATTAATAGACTTTTTTTCTATTTAGATATATAATAACTGCTACAGATGAGGGGATATTATGATAAATATTAATCATATTGAAAATGTACTTAGAATAAATGATGAACTTTTCTATGAATTTGGTAGTTATTCTAAAATCTATTTAATGACCACTGAAAACATTAGAGAATTTTTACAGTGTTATTCGTTACAAGATAGTAGTATATTAACTGTATGTGGTAGTGGAGATCAAGTTTTGAATTCTTATCTATTAGGTGCTAAAAATGTTACCTGTTTTGATATTAATCCATTAGCTTTTTACCAAGTGTGTTTAAAGAAAGCTGCAGTCCAAGCTCTAAATTATCAAGAATTTTTAAATTTCTTTTTTCCTGAATTCCATCATTTATTTGATAAAGATTTGTTTTATAAAATCGAGAATTATCTTGATGAGGATTCTTATGAGTTTTTTAAATATATTTATTCAAAATATAATAGTCCTCAAATTTTAAATAAAATTTATTATGATTTTATTCCTTCATTAGAACATATGAAGAGAATGAATTTATATCTACAAAAAGATAACTATGATGTTCTTAGAGATATTATGAGAGGTAAAGAGCCTTCTTTTATAGAAAGTGATGTTAGATTATTACCCAAAGCTATTGGTAATAAAAAGTACGATATGATTATGCTTTCTAATATTAGTGAAAGTATTGATGGTTTATGGCGAAATGAACCATTAATTAGATTTAAAGAATTAATTTACTCATTATGTAATAATTTAAATACTAACGGCACATTACAAGTCGGTTATATTTATGATTATTATTCTGATAGGCAAGAAGGAATGTTCGGTTGGAAGAAAGAAAGACAAAGGGTTTTTGATACTAGTGAGTTCCATACTAATTTGGTTAGTTCTTTTGATGATATAAAGAAAAAAGATGCAATTATAACTTATTTTAAGAAAAAATAAAATACCACTATTTGTGGTATTTTTCGTTGTTTAATATTTTATAACTTCTAAATAATTGTTCTAATAATAGTATTCTAAATAATTGATGGGGAAAGGTCATCTTAGAGAAGGATAATTTAAAATCAGATTTTTCTTTGATACTTGGATGTATTCCATATGATCCACCTATTATAAATGTAATATCACTATTAGTAATAAAAGTTTTATCAAGTTTTTCAGCAAGCTCTGGTGAAGATAATTCTTTTCCTTCTATTTCTAAAGTTATTATATATTCTTTTGGTTTAATATGTTTAAAAATTTGATCTTTTTCTTTTTCTAGAGCTATTTTTTCATCATCAATAGTTGAATCATTTAACTCTATTAGTTCAATATTTGTGTACTTTTTTAATCTTTTTAAATACTCTTCTTGGGCTTCAATTAGAAATTTCTCTTTTAATTTCCCAGTACAAATTATTTTTATCATATTATACCTCTATTTCTTCTAAAGATTCATACTGCTTAGCTAAGGATATATTTTTGTATACTCCGTTTTCTTCTAGTAAATTTTTTGTTGTATTTAAAGCTAATTCCTCAGTATTGTTATTTTCACTGATGTGTGCTAGTATGATGTGTTTTGTATTTTCTCCTACTATTTCTAATAAATATTCTGATGTTGTCTTATTTGAAAGATGGCCGTTATCACTGATTACTCTTTGTTTTAAGATATATGGGTACGGACCTTCCATTAACATTTCTTCATCATGGTTACTCTCTATTATATAGACGTTTTTATTTTTCATTTGTTGGAGATGTTTTTGATTTATATATCCGGTATCTGTTATATAAACTAGGCTTTTACTATTATGTTCAATAATGAAACCTGTCCCTTCAACATCATGTGATATTGGAATTGAATTGATTTTTAAATCTTCTAATTCTAATGATTCATTATATATAAATATATTATCTGCTGAAATCTTTTTTATTAATTCTTCTACCATTTTTTCTAATACATAAACTTTTATATTAGTCTTTTTAACCAAGGATGCTAACCCTTTAATATGATCATTGTGAGTGTGTGTAATTAGAATAGCATCTAAATCTTTTGGATTTAGATGCACGTTTTCTAATTCAGACATCAGATATTGGTAGTTTATTCCCATATCTATTAACATATTTATTTTATTTGTTCTAATAAGTGTGCAATTACCTTTTGAACCACTTGCTATTACTTTAACTTTCATTTTAGTAGAAATTTAGTGGGTTTTTAGCCACTCCTCCTCTAAATGGATATCCATAGAATACACCAAAGTGTAAGTGTACTCCTGTTGCGAAACCTGTTTCTCCCATTGTTCCTATTTGGTCACCAGCCATAACTACATTACCTACGCTCTTATATCTCTTTGCCATATGTGCATAAATTGTATAATATCCATTCTTATGAGCTATAATTATATAGTTACCATTAGTATTCGTATAACCTGATTGTACTACCAGACCATTGTTGGCAGCTTTAATGGGCGAACCATATCCAGCACCGGCAATGTCTATACCTTCATGAAGTTTACCCCAACGCCATCCAAAACTACTTGTAATTCTGTATGGTGTCTTGGTTGGCCATACCCAGCTTCCCATTTCTACAGGGACTTCTGCACCAGCACCAATTGATGTTTGATAACGTTTAGTACCTCTGACTATAACTTTATTAATCGCTGGTGATAATTCTACTGATGAAACGTTAATAGTGTTTTTTATTTCTCCGTTTGTTAAATAAATTTTTTCTGTTACTAACGCTAATCCATCTTGACCTTGTTCTTCAACCGTTTCATATCCTACATACTTGGTATCATCGTTTTTATATACTGTTTCTTTTTTGATTGTTTCTTTTGATACAACGTGTCTTACTTCATCTAAGTCGAATTGTGGTGTAATTAGCCCTAAATTAACAACTTGACCTGGATATAGTAACTCTGTTGCATCTTTAATTTCTGTGTTAGCTATTAAAAATTCTTCTGTTGATAATCTATTATTATAAGAAATTTCCTCAATTGTATCCCCAGCTTTTACTGTATACTTTTGACTACTGGCTGTTGTTCCAAATAGTAAGAATTTACTTAACTCTTCTTCAGTTTGATATATTTTATCTCCTGTTGGAATACGTTCTTTTTTTATTATTATATTGTTTTTGATAGATAAACTTTCAACAATACTTCCTATTTCATTTTCTTCAAGTTGTTTTTGTGTATCATTTAAATACGCATTATAAGTTTCTTCATCAACAAACGCTGTAATAGCTTTTTTAACAGAATTTGTAAATATTTCTTTATCTAAGATATAAATTATTAAATCTTCTGTTATATAACTGCCATCTTCATTATCTGATCTTTCTACACCTTCTATTACTATTTTATATCCATCAATAGTAAATGATGATGTACCCTTTATTTCCTCTATTTTTTTATATATTGTCGCTACTGAAGCCACTTTTTCGTTATAAGTTATTTCTTTTACTATATCTAAGCCATGTGGCGCATATACCTTATTAACATTATATTTTTTCTTTAATTGTTCTTGTTTTTGATCAATGTAATCTTCTAATTCTTGTTTTGATTTAATTAACCCTAGTGATTCACCTTCTAGATATACTCTATATAGTTGCACAGGATTATTTAAATTTTGGTTAAACCCTAATATTTTCGCATAAACAGTATTTGGATTACTTCCTATTATTACTAGAAGACAAGATACTAAAAACGCTATTATAGTTATTAATATTTGTTTCTTACTCATTATTTTCACCCTTATTATCTTTTATAAAATTTAAGAAAGTACTAGTACTTTTTCTAAATAATAAATCTATTTTTCCAGTTGAACCATTACGGTGTTTTCCGATGATTAATTCACTTAAACTTGGATCTGGTGCTTCACCTAGTTCTTTAACAGATTGGTAATAGTCATCACGATAAAGCAATGCAACAATATCGGCATCTTGCTCGATTGATCCAGATTCACGTAAGTCACTCATTTTAGGACGTTTATCTTCACGTTGTTCAACGCCACGAGATAACTGTGCTAATGCTATTACTGGCACCTTTAATTCCATTGCCATCTTCTTTAAACTTCTCGAAATATCAGTAATTTCAGCTTGACGATTGTTACCATAGTTTCCACCCATTGTTAATAACTGTAAGTGGTCAATAATTACTAAATCCAACCCTTCTTCGCTAGTAGCTAATTTTCTGCACTTGGATTTAATATCTCCAACTGTTACACCAGCATCATCTGATATATATAGTTTAGCATTGGCTAGTTGGCTTTTAGCTTCTGTTACTCTTTTCCAATCTTCATTAACTAAATTACCACTTGTTAATTTATGCCCTTCTATTTGACCAAGTGATGCAATCATACGGGTTGCTAGTTGTTCTGCGGGCATTTCTAACGAGAATATAGCTACTGTCTTATCAGTATGTGTCGATACATGTGTTGCTAGATTCAAGGCAAAAGCTGTTTTTCCCATTGCTGGACGTGCTGCTAATATTATCAATTGATTTTCATGAAGCCCTGCTGTTAGTTTATCAAGTTCATACCAACCTGTTGGAATACCTGTTACATCACCTTTAGATGTAGCAAGGAATTCCAAATTTTTTTGAACATCATTTAATACGTCTTGGATAGTTCTAAATTCTGATGAAGTTCTATTCTTAATAATACTAACTATTTTACTTTCAACTTGGTCTAGAATATCTGCAACCTCACCATCATGTTCATAAGCAAGTGTTGCGATTTCTGTTGAAGTATCAATTATACATCTTAACATATAATTGTCTTCAACTATTTTTACATAAGAATCAATATTAGCTGCAGTTGGCACCATATTTATTAATTCTGTTAAATATTCTACTCCACCTATTTCATTTAGTTTTTTACTTTGATTTAGTTCTGCTGTGATTGTTGTTAAATCAATTGGTACTTTTTTCTCATGTAAGTTTACGATAGCTTGAAAAATAATACCATGTTTTTCTAAATAAAATGATTTTGCGTGTAATTTATCGGTTGCTTTTTCAATAGCTGAAGCTGATAAAAACATTGCTCCTAGTACTGATTGTTCTGCTACTATATCATTAGGAATTGTTTTTATTGCCATAATATCACCTACTTTATTTTACTAATTGAACTTTTAATTCGGCTTTTACTTCTTTATATAAAGTGATTGTTACTTTATGAAATCCTAGAGATTGTAAAGAAGTATTTAATTCGATTTGGGTTTTATCTACTTTATATCCCTTTTTTAATAATTCTTCTTTTATTTGTTTTGGACTAATACTTCCAAATACTCTATCTTTATCCCCCGTTTTTACTTTAAAAACAAGAGTCATTTTTTCCATTTCTTTTTTTATTTTAGTTGCCTCTTCTTTTAGATGTTGTTCTTCTTGTTTTTTAGCTTCATTTTCTTTCTTAACATTTTCCATGTTTTTTTCTGTTACTTGTACGGCGTAACCATTTTTAATTAAGAAGTTATTAGCATAACCATCTTTTACTTCTTTGATTTCACCTTTTTTAGCTTGTTTCTTTAAGTCTTTAATAAAAATTACTTTCATTATAAACCTCCTATTTATCTAGAATTTTTATAAGTTCTTCCTTTGCTTCTTTTAATGTTAAGTCTTTGATATGTGCCGCTGCATCAAAATCATCTCCGCCACCACCTAGTTTTTCAGCAATTTCACCAACGTTAATGGTTCCTTCACTTCTAGCACTTAATCCTATTCCACCATCAACTCTATTTCCTATTACGAATGATGCTTCAATATTATTGAATTGTAGGAGAGTATCGGCTATTTTAGCTAGTTCTTCTCTTTTATATTTTATTTTATCTGAAGCTACTGATAATGCATATTTATTATTAATTACCTTTACTTCAGTAATAACTTTTTGCCTTATTATATAATCTTTGATGTCTTGTTTCAAGTAATATTGAACTTTTCTTGGATCTGCTTTTTGTTCAGTTAGATAATATGCTGCGTAGTATGTGTCTACATCTGTTTTAACAACAAAATTATTTGTATCTAAAACTATTCCAGATAACACTATCGTAGCTACTTGTTTAGTTAGTTCTATTTTATATTCTTTTATTAAATTTGTTATTATTTCGCAGGTGCTTGATGCATCTTCATTTATAATTGTGTATCCTGCATCTATAGTTTGACTTGTTTCTTGATGGTGATCAAGTATAATAATATCATTGAATTTTTCTACTATATCAGGGTTTTGTAGTAAATAAGGTTTGTTAGTATCTACTACTACTAGAAGGCTATTTTTATAATTATATTTAGAAATATCTTCACTTCTGATTATATTAAATTTATCTTTTATTTCATCGAGACTCTTTTTAACTCCTAATTCATGTTTTTTGTCGTCTATTATAATATAACTTGGTTTATTAAAGTGACTTGCAATAGTCGATGCGCCAATACAAGCGCCTAATGCATCTAGATCTAAATTTTGATGTGCAACTATAAATACATTCTTACTTTTTTTAATTTTATTTTTTATTGCTTTTTCTATTTTCATATGCTCTTCACCCATATTATCATTATACTATAAAATAATGTTTCTGTCATTTTTTTGTGTATATTAAAATTGCATCATGATTATTTGTTGTTCTATCGCAATGTAAATCACGCATTTTAGTAAAATAATGGTAGTGGTATTCTGAAAGTGTGAAGATTGAATCTCGTATTTTGCTTTTGTATATATCCCTATAATCTTCTTCATTTTCTAAATCATATAGGTATCCTACTACGATATTACCTTTATCATTTAATCTTTGTGATAATATTTCTATCAACTTTTTAAATTCTTCTAGTTGATTACTTTCATACATGTAATTAGCATAGATTATTAAATTTGATAATGTTATAAAATCATAGTTTTCAGTTAACTGTTCAGATATATTTCTAATATCAATATTTATAAAATTAAAATTGATTTTATCTCTATTTTTTCTAATATATTGATAATTTTCTGAATCTAAATATGTTAAAGCTTGGTATAGTGCTTGATTATTAGTTTCGTCGTATTCGTTGAATAAGTTTTTCCTTATCATTACATTATCATGACATTCAAATAATTCTTTCCAAAATAGTTTAGCATCGCCTGTTAGGTATTTTTCTATTTCTAAAAAGACATCTTTATCAAATGCTTCATAGTTGTTTTGACAATATCTAGGATAATCATACCATCTAAAAAATTTCAAATACTCTTCACTGTTTTGTAGTACTGCAAAAGCTGCTTGTTTTAAATAATAATAGTATTCTGTTAATGGATTTGTATCAAAACCAGTTATTCTTTCAGGATGTTTTAAAAATAATTCAAATATATGATCTGAACTACCTTGAATTGTCATACATTTTTTTCCTTCTAAATCAAATGGTTCTAAATATTGTCTCATGTTAATTGTAGTAAATGGCCACATTCTTTCAAATAAACTATAGTATTTTCTTACTATTTGTTTATCTTCTATGATTGCATGAGCCAATAATAAATCTTGTTCTAGTTTTGTCATTTTATCACCACACAATTAATGCTTTCTATTATACTACATTTTGCTTTAAAAACAAAAGAAAAGATGACATAGTCATCTTATTTTGTATAAGGTAATAAAGCAATTGCACGAGCACGTTTAATTTGTTCAGCTATATGTCTTTGGTGTAATGCACAAGCTCCTGTAACTCTTCTTGGTAAAATTTTACCTTTATCATTTGTATATCTTTTTAAAGTTTCTACATCTTTATAGTTGATATCTTTTCCAGTACACATGTAACAA
>JAZOBJ010000033.1:0-22868 GCA_045595895.1 Candidatus Scybalousia sp.
AGTAGTAACAGATGAAGAAATAGAGAATGCATCAAAAGCAGAAATAAGTAATATAACTATTGGAGATACTGAATTAACTAAAGTTGAAAATGAACAATATGATTATGAGACATCACTACCAGAAGGAACAACAGAAACAACAATTGATATTGAAACAAATAGTCCTGATGCAACAGTTACAGTAGAAAGATTAGATAGTCTTGCATATTCATCAAACGTTAAAAGATTATCAACTAAAAAAACATTAGAATTATTACCTGGAGATAATTATTTTAAGATAACAGTAATAAGTGAGAATAAAAAAGTAGAGAATGAATTTACTTTAAAGATAAGTGTTAAACAAGGTGAAATATTATTAAGTGATGCAATCTTTAATACATATACAACTATATATGAAAATCCTACTCTAGATAAAACAAGTGAAGAAGTAAATGAAAATGGTTTATATAAATCAACAGATACAAATACAGGAGATCCTACATATTATTTTAGAGGAAATGTAGAGAACTATGTAGATTTTGCTGGCTTTACATGGCGAGTAGTTAGAATAAACGAGGATGGAACTATCCGTTTAATTATGTATGATTCTATTTTTGCTGGTGATATTGGTGGAACTCATAGTAATAATTGTACTTATAAAGGAATGTATTATACAAATGGTTATATGGAATCAAAGTTAGTTTCATGGTATGAAAGTAATATTGTGAGTAATACTGATTATTCAAATTTAGTTGCTACAGGTGATTATTTTTGCGAACAAGCCAAAGTCAAATATTCTTCGTCTTCGACAGTTCAATCTGGTTCAGCATCGATGATAGTATATTTCAATTACACACCAAATTTTAAATGTTCAAAAGATGGAAATACCAAAGGTATAGTAAATGGTAATATTGGTTTAATTAGTTATGATGAAGTAGTACATGCTGGAGGATATTATAATAAAGGTAATAGTAAGTATTATATGTATAATAGTTCCCCATTTATAACAATGAGTCCGGCAGGTTATAATTCAGATACACCACATTATGCACGTGCTTGGTATGTTACTAACAATGGTTCTGTTAGTCAAAATACAGTAGAAACTTCTTATGATGTTCGCCCAGTAATCAATTTAAAAACTGACACAATTGTCACTGGTCTTGGAACAAGTGATTCACACTGGGTAGTTGCAAACTAGAAAAATGCGATGTGTATCTAAAATAGTTATAAAAAATAATATTAAATTAAAAATTAGATGGTTTTGATTGTAAAATAACTGTCTAATTTCTTTTTTTTCTTTAGGATATTTGATACAATAGTGTAGGAGTGTGAAGACTATGGCAGTAAAGTATGATGAGAGTTCAATTAAAATATTAGAGGGCTTAGATGCAGTTAGAAAAAGACCAGGTATGTATATTGGGTCTACGGATAAAAGAGGTCTTCATCATTTAGTATGGGAAATAGTTGATAATTCAATAGATGAAGTTATCAATGGTTATGGTGATTATATTAAGATTACTATCCATAAAGATAAAAGTATAAGTGTAGAAGACCATGGACGTGGGGTTCCAACTGGTATGCATGCATCAGGTAAACCTACACCTGAAGTTATTTATACAGTACTTCATGCTGGTGGTAAATTTGAAGAATCTGGTTATAAAGTGTCAGGTGGTTTACATGGTGTTGGTGGGAGTGTAGTTAATGCGTTATCTAAATGGATGGAAGTGACTATTAAAAGAGATAAGAAAGAATACTTTATTTCATTTAAAGATGGTGGTCATTTAGATAAACCATTAAAAGAAATTGGTACTACTTCTAAGACTGGTACTACAGTTAGATTTATGCCAGATGATTCTATTTTCTCAACTACAACTTTTTCTTTCACAACTATCTGTGAGAGAATGCAAGAATCTGCTTTTTTATTAAAGGGTTTAACTATTGAAGTAGTTGATGAAGAAGATGAAAAGAGTGAAACTTACCATTATGAAGATGGTTTAGTAGCATTCGTTAATTATTTAAATGAAGATAAAAATCAACTTCATAATGTTATTTCATTTGAAGGTGTTAAAGATAGAATTGAAATAGAAATAGCTATGCAATATACGGATACATATAATGAAAATATTATATCGTTTGTAAATAATGTTAAGACTAGTGATGGTGGTAGTCACGAAGTTGGATTTAAAACAGCTTTAACTAGGGCATTTAATGATTATGCAAAAGCTAATAATTATATTAAGGGTAAGGATAAAGCTTTTGAAGGTAGTAATGTTCGTGAAGGATTAACCGCTATTATTTCGTTAAAAGTTCCTGAAGATTTATTGCAGTTCGAAGGACAAACTAAAGGTAAGTTAGGAACGCCTCAAGCCCGTACTGCAGTTGAAACATTAGTTTTAGAAAAACTTCAATTCTTTTTAGAAGAAAATAAAAAGATCGCAACTGATATTATAGATAAAGCATTAAAGAGTAAGATGGCAAGTGAGGCTGCTCGTAAAGCTAGAGAAGAAGCTCGTAAAGGAAAAAGTAAAAATCCTAAAGAGAGAGCATTATCTGGTAAACTTACTCCAGCTCAATCAAAAGATAAAACTCATAAAGAGCTATTTATAGTCGAAGGAGATTCAGCTGGTGGTTCTGCTAAACAGGGTAGAGATAGAAGATTCCAAGCAATCTTACCGCTTCGTGGTAAAGTATTAAATACTGAGAAGACAAAGATGGAAGATATTTTTAAAAATGAAGAAATTAATACAATGATTTATACTATTGGTGCTGGTGTTGGACCAAACTTTGATATAGATGAAGCGGAATATAGTAAAGTAATTATCATGACCGATGCCGATGATGATGGTGCTCATATTCAATGTTTACTTATGACATTCTTTTATCGTTATATGAGACCTTTAATTGAAGATGGAAGACTTTATATTGCTCTTCCACCACTGTTCTTAGTAAAAACAGGAAAAGAACATATTTATGCTTATTCAGTTGAAGAAATGAAACAGATAGTAGCAGATGCTGGTAAAAAATGTGATGTTCAACGTTATAAAGGACTTGGTGAAATGAATGCTGATCAGTTAGCTGAAACAACAATGAATCCAGGTAGCAGAAGTTTAATTCGTGTAACGATTGAAGATGCGTTACTTGCAGAAAAAAGAGTTAGTGTTTTAATGGGTGACAATGTTGAACCAAGAAAGAATTGGATTGATGAAAATGTTGAATTCTCATTAGAAGATGATTATCAAATAGATTAAAAGGTAGTAGAAAGAAGAACGTTATGACTTCTAGAAGAAACGTGTTAAAAATTATAAATAGTGATAGTTTAAAAATTTATTATTTACTTAAAAATAATAAATTAAAAACAAAAACAGTATATGAAACTATGTTTTCTAAGAAAAAAGAACTAATTTCTAAAAAAGAAGTTAACGTTCTTGAAAAAGAAATAGATAGTTTAAAGAAATTATATACTAAAGAAAATTGTTTTGATGAAATATTACATTTGACTAATAAAAAATATAGTCATTTGAGAAGTATTAGATATATAGTTGATATAAGTTCAATTATAGATGAAGTTGTTTCTGATGAAATTTATTTAGAAAAACTTAAGATTCATTATTCAGATTTGATTATTGATTTATTAGTGGAAGATTTTTATGATTATAAAGATCTTATGATGTTTAGTGAAATGAAACAAGAACTTATTAAACTTAGTAGTGATGAAAATCATAAAATTATTGAAAATATAAATAAATATTATATTCGTAAAATAACCATTTAGAAAGAGTGATGCAGTATGGCAAAAAAGACACAGACGCAGGAAATAGTTGAGAAGATTTTTAATTATACATTGGAAGAAATTATGGGAGATCGTTTTGGAAGATATTCTAAGTATATCATTCAAGATCGTGCGATTCCTGATGTAAGAGATGGACTTAAACCAGTTCAAAGAAGAATTTTATATGGAATGTATCGTGGTCATCATACTTATGATAAGCCTTATGTAAAGTCTGCTCGTTCTGTTGGTGATATCATGGGTAAATACCATCCACATGGGGACAGTTCTATCTATGATGCAATGGTTCGTATGAGTCAATGGTGGAAACAATCAACACCTTATATCGATATGCATGGTAACAACGGTTCAATGGATGGTGATAGTCCAGCGGCTATGCGTTATACAGAATCAAGACTTTCTAAAATTAGTAATGAATTATTAGACGATATAGATAAAGGTACTATAGTTTGGGCACCTAACTTCGATGACTCTGAAGTAGAACCAACTGTACTTCCAGCTAGATTTCCTAACTTAATCGTAAATGGTGCTACAGGAATTAGTGCTGGTTATGCTACTAATATCCCACCACATAACTTAGGTGAGGTTATCGATGCTACTATCAAGAGAATCGATTCACCAAACTGCTATCTAGATACAATCATGGACATCGTTAAAGGTCCTGATTTTCCTACAGGTGGGATAGTAGAAGGTATTGATGGAATTAGAAGTGCTTTTGAAAATGGTAGAGGTAAAGTTATAGTTAAAGCTAAAACTAGTTTTGAAGAAGAAAAGGGAAAAGTAGTATTAGTAGTTTCTGAAATACCATTTGAAGTTAATAAAGCTATGTTAGTTCGTAAAATTGATGAAATTAGAATTGATAAAAAAGTGGATGGTATTTTAGAAGTAAGAGATGAATCAGATAGAGATGGTTTAAGAATAGCTATTGATCTTAAAAAAGATGCTAATCGTGAATTAATTTTAAATTATTTACTTAAAAATACTGATTTACAAGTTTCATATAACTATAATATGATCGTAATTGATCATAGAAGACCGAAACAACTTGGGCTTTTAGCTATTTTAGATTCATATATTGAGTTTAAGAGAGAGGTTATTACTAAACGTACTCAGTATGATTTATCTATGGCTAAAGCTAGACTTCATATAGTTGAAGGTTTAATTAAATGTTTATCAATACTTGATGAAGTAATTAAAGTAATTAGAGCTAGTAAGAATAAAGCTGATGCGAAAGAAAACTTAGTGAAAGAATTTGATTTTACTAAAGAACAAGCTGAAGCTATCGTTATGTTACAGTTATACAAATTAACTAATACAGATGTCACTGAACTTGAAGCTGAGCTAGAAAAACTTAGGGCAGTAGTAGCTGAACTTGAAGAAATACTTGCTAGTGAAGATAAATTAAAAACTGTTATGAAAGATGATTTAAGAAGAGTTAAGAAAGAGTATGCTACTCCTAGAAAAACTGAAATTAAAGCTGAAATAACAGAAATTAAAATAGATACAACAGTAATGATTCCTAAAGAAGATGTAATCGTTATGGTAACTAAAGATGGTTATATTAAACGTACATCTAAGAGAAGTTATCAAGCTTCTTCCGAAGAATCTAGTATGAAAGATAATGACTATGTTTTAGGATTATATGAACTGAATACAATAGATACAGTTCTATTATTCACAAACTTAGGTAATTATTTATTTGTTCCTGTTCATGTTATTCCAGATTTAAAATGGAAGGAATTAGGAAAACACATTAGTAATATTATTAAGTTAGAAGAAAATGAAGAAGTAATTAGTTCTATACCAGTTACTAATTTCGATGACAATTTAGATATTACTATCGCATCTAGGGATGGTATGATTAAGAGAACTAGTATTAAAGAGTTCCAAGTAAATCGTTATTCTAAACCAATTTCTTGTATGAAACTTAAAGGTGAGGATAGAGTAGTAGATGCATTTATTAATATAGAAAATGATATATTTGTTTCAACTAGTGGTAATTATGGTTTATGGTTTGATAAGGAAGATGTTCCGGTTGTTGGAATTAAAGCTAGTGGTGTTAAATCAATTAAACTAAAGAATGATGTAGTAGTTTCAGTAGATAATTTTAATCCAGAAAAACAAGAATATTTATTACTTGTTACTGATAAAGGGACTGGTAAGAGAGTTAAGATTAGTGAATTTGAAAAGACTAGTCGTGCTAATAGAGGATTATTATTGCTAAGAGAAGTTAAAACTAATCCATATCATACAGTTAAAACATTTATGACTACATCTAAAGAATATATTGGAATTAAGACACCTGATATTAATTTATTAAAAACTAGTGAATTTTCTATTATGGATCGTTATTCAACAGGTTCAACAGTTTCTAAACATGATATAGTAGATGCGTTTAAAGTAGTTGATTTAATGACTAAAGATGATATGACTATAGATGTAGATTCTAATGATAATAATAACGATGTAGTAGAAGAAATAGTTAAACCAATAGAAACTGCTAATGATATAACAGAACAAATCTTAATGGAAGCTAAAGTAGAAGTAACTGAAGTTAAAAAGGAAGTAATTAAAGAGGAACCTAAAAAAGAAGTAAAGAAGGATACTAATAAAGTATCCCTTAAAGAAATAGATGATCGTTTAATGACGATAGATGACTTTTTAGGAGATTTTTAAAATCTTCTTTTTTTATGTATTTATACATTAAAATACTTTATAAATTTGCAGTTTTAATATATAATTATTCTAGGTGAATAGTATGGAGTTAGAATTTCGTAGTATTGAAGAATTAAAAAAAAGACTTATGCCGGCTTTAAGGGTAAGAAGAAAAGAATTGAAAAAACAGAACTTTATTATTTCTGAAGATGAATTATGGGATTATTTTTCTGAAAACTATTGGAAGAAAGCTACTAATTTATCTTTATCGATGATGGTTGATGATATATTAAATGAAGAAGTTAGTATGTAAGGGATGATAATATGGATAAAAAGAATCAATATACAATAGAAGATTTAATTGATAAAGCTAGTGTTTATATACCAGAAGAAGAAAATCTTGAAAGAATAAGACAGGCTTATCAATATGCTGATAATTCACATAAGGGACAATTTCGTAAATCAGGTGAAGCATATATAATTCATCCATTAAATACTGCTATCATACTAACGACAGTTTATGCTGATACTGATACATTAATAGCAGGTCTTTTACATGATACAATAGAAGACTGTGATGTAGAAAAAGAAGAATTGGAAGAAATGTTTGGAAAGACAGTAGCTAACTTAGTATATGGTGTATCTAAACTTGGTAGAATTAATTTTTCTACTGAGAATGAGTATTTGATTGATTATTATAAAAAGATTATTGTTGGGATGAGTGAAGATGTTAGAGTTATTATCGTAAAATTAGCTGATCGTCTTCATAACATGAGAACATTATATGCACTTCCTGAAGTAAAACAGAAAAAAATAGCCAAAGAAACATTAGAAATTTTAGCACCAATTGCACATCATTTAGGTATTCATAAAATTAAAAGTGAGTTAGAAGATTTATCTCTTCGTTATATTAAGCAAGATGTATTTTATGATATAGCAGAAAAATTAGATCAAACTAAGATGGAAAGAGATAATACTGTTAATGAAATGATGCAAAGTGTTACTGATTTATTAAATGAGCATAATATTCCTCATGAAATAAAGGGTAGAGCTAAGAGTATTTATAGTATTTATAATAAACTTAATAAGGGTAAAAAATTTAGTGATATATATGACTTACTTGCACTTCGTATTTTAGTTGATACGGAACAAGAATGTTATTTAGCGCTTGGTATTATTCATTCTAAATTTAAACCAATTCCTAAACGTTTTAAAGATTATATAGCTATGCCTAAGGCTAATATGTATCAATCACTTCATACTACAGTTTTTGGTGTAGATGGGTATTTATTTGAAATTCAGATTCGTACTTATCATATGGATGAAGTAGCTGAAAATGGTATTGCGTCACATTGGGCATATAAAGAACATAAAGATGCTAGTCAATTAATGCAAAATACTACAGAACAAAAGCTTCAGTTTTTTAAATCTATTATTGAACTTAATGAAGATAAGATGAGTAGTGAAGAGTTTGTTAATAGTGTTAAAGATGAAATATTAAATAATAATATTTATTGTTTTACACCTAAGGGTGATATTATTGAACTACCTAAAGGGGCAACGCCAATAGATTTTGCTTATAAGGTGCATACAAGAGTTGGTGAAACAATGGTTGGTGCGATAGTTAATAATAGTATTGTGCCGCTTGATTATGAACTTAAGAATAATGATATTGTTAAGATAAATACTTCTAAAAGTTCGAAGGGTCCTTCTCATGAGTGGTTAAATATAGTTAAATCAACTCAAACTAAGAATAAAATACGTGCTTTCTTTTCTAAAAATGAAAAAGAAGTTTATATGGAACGTGGTAAAGAGTCATTAGAAAAAGAACTAAGAAAGAGAAAAATAGCTTTTACAGATTTCTTTACTGCTGAAAATACTAATAAGTTATTAAAAGAATTGAAAGTTGATAGTATTGATGAACTTTATTTAGAAGTTGGTAATGGTAAATATGCACCTGGTACGGTGGTTAATGTTATTTTTAAAAGAGAAGAAGATATTATTAAGGCAAAGAAAGTTATTACTAAAATAATTGATAGTAATTCAGATGTTACAGTTGCTGGTATAGATAAAGTTAAAGTTAATTTAGCTAATTGTTGTAATCCTATTCCAGGTGATGAAATCATAGGATATATTACTAAAGGTAATGGAATCAGTGTTCATAGAAAAAACTGTCATAATTTAGAATATTTAGATAATCGTACTGTGCAAGTAGAGTGGAATAATACTAATGAAAAATATGAAACTGTAATTTTAGTTTATACTGAGACTAATGAAAATAAATTGATGGAAATGATGCAAAAACTTAGTATGTTTGATATTCATGTTGATCGTTTCTTAACTATGCGTGAGGGTGATGAAGTTATTTATGAAGTTACTCTATATGTTAGAAATATAGAATATTTAGAAAAAGTCTTTAGAGAACTTGAAAAACTTTCTTATGTGACTAAAGTAGAGAGGTTAGTAAGATGAGAGTTTTAGTACAGAGATGTTTAGAAGCTAGTTGTGTAGTTGATAATGAAACTATTGGAAGTATTGATAGGGGATTAGTTTTATTTGTTGGGTTTACTGCTGGCGATGGTATAGAAAATATTAATTATTTAGTTAAAAAAATTGTTAATCTTAGAATATTTGATGATAGTGATGGTGTTATGAATCAAAGTATTCTGGAACAGAGTAATTATAAAATTTTGTCTATTTCTCAATTTACTTTATATGGTGATACTAAAAAAGGTAATAGACCTAGTTATATTAATGCATTAGGTGGTAATGAGGCAATAAAATTGTATGATTTGTTTAATAAAGAATTAAGTAAATATATTGGTGTAGAAACAGGAAAGTTTGGTGCTGATATGAAGATTCATTTGGTAAATGATGGTCCTGTTACTATTTGGTTAGAAAGGTGATATTATGGGTAATAAACTTAATTATAGATTGGTTAATACGTTATTAGTTATGGCTATAGTTTATATAATAGTTGCAACTAGTGACTATTGGGGTGGAATCATTTTAAAGATATTTAATATTTTAATTCCATTTTTGTTGGCATTTGTATTTGCATATATTTTAAATCCTTTTGTTAAGAAATTAGAAGAAAAGGGTGTGCGTAGGAAGTTAGCATTAATTTTTGTAATAATGGTTGTTTTTGGATTGTTGATTGGACTTTTATGGTTTATAGTTCCATCTATTTATGATCAACTTGTATTCTTTTCTAAAAATATAACACAAGTTATTTCTGATATTTCTGGAAGGTTTGATCTTAATCTAGGACAATACCAAGTGGCAATTACTGAGGCACTTAATGAACTAATTAAAAATTTAGGAAGTTATATTTCTAGTGGTACTATTGATATACTTGGTAAGAGTGTTAATTTTTTAACTAATGCAATTATTGTATTTATAGTTGGAATTTATTTCTTAATTGATATGGATAAGATAAGGGAATTTATTAAGAAATATTTAAGACCACATAAAAAATCATATCAATATGTAAAAACTATTGATCATCAAATGGGTAATTATTTACATGGTTTAGCTATATTCATGATAATTCAATTATTTGAGTATTCAATATTATTTAAGCTTGTTGGACATCCAAGTTGGTTATTACTTGGTGTACTTGCTTGTATTACAACAATAATACCTTATTTTGGAGGATTAATTACTAATATTATTGCTGTTGTTACCGCTAGTGTAATTTCTACTAAGTTATGTATTGCAACATTGATTATTACACTTATTTTCCCTAATATTGATGGTTATGTAATATCACCACATATATATGGTAAAACAAATAATATAAATCCAATATTTGTTATATTTATAGCAGGCGTATGTAGTAGTTTATTTGGTATATTTGGTATTATGTTAGGTTTACCATTGTATATTATTATTCGTGCTACATGGGATTTCTTTAATGAAGATATTAAGGATTATATTGAAGATATTAAAGAAGAGAAAAAGAAAAATTAGTATTGTAAAGTTTTTACAAACATACACTTTAATTATGTGAAAGTGTATGTTTTTTCATTGACATATCTTGTCGAAGATTGTATTCTAAAAAAGAGAGGAGTGAAAGAGTGTTTTGTGGTGAATGTGGTGCTAAAAACAATCCTGGAGATCTATTTTGTCAGGAATGTGGGAAACCATTAGCACAAGATCAAATACAAAATAATGCTGCAAATGCGGTAAGCCAACCTAGACAACCGATGTCTAAAAAAAGCAAAATTATTATTGCAGTGATTATTGCTGTTGCCGTAGTTTTAGGTGCTGGTTATAAAATTGGTAGTGATATGACTAATCCTAAGGCTATAGTAAAAGATTATGTTAAGGCAGTTTTTGAAGGAGATAGTGATCGTCTTTATAAATATCTTGAATTAGATGGTGATAAAACTTTTGTTAGTAAAGCGGTTTTTAAAGAGGCTATGGGTGATGAACTAGGTGCATCTGATACAATTTCTAATTATAAAATTACTGATGTTGAATATGGTGAAAATGGATTAACAGCTAAAGTTAAATTAGTTTATACTGAGAAAGAGTCTACTAGTGAAAAGACTGATTATATTAATCTAGTAAAAGAAGAGGAAAAGAAATTTTTAATTTTTGATAGTTGGAAGATATCAGATTTTTCTACTGATTCTATGATAGTGAAAGATTACGAAATTAAAGTTAATAAAGGTTCTATTATTACTTTTTCTGGAATTAAAGTAGATGGTAAATATTTAAATAAAAAGGAATCTGATTCAACTTATGATGTATATGTACTTCCACAAGTGTTTAATGCAGATGCAACTTTGAAAGCTAAATTAAGTAACGGTTTAGAATTAGAGGATGAAGTGTCTCCATCTAAATATTATAATTCATGTACATTATTATTTGATGAAGATAACTTAACTACCGAGTCTAGAAATAAGTTAACTACCAAGTCTAAAGAATTTTTAACTACTATTTATAATAATGCTATAGAAGGTAAACAATTTAGTGAAATTAAAACTAATTTTGAACATGGTAATTTAGATCTTACTAATTTAGAAACTAATTATAATAGTTTTGTTTCTGATTTAGCAGGGGCATCTAGTAAATTAACATCTATTACTTTTACTGATGTATCATTATATGATGTTGGTTTAGATGAAAATGGAAATTTTGAAGTTGAACTAAAAGTAAATTATAATTATACTGTTAGTTATATTGATTCTTGGAATGATGAAGTTAAAACTCATACAAGTAGTGATTATGATTATCCTACTTTAGTATTTGCCTATGATAAAGGTGAATTCTATTTAGTTGATTTTGATGATTTAGAAGATTATTTTAGTAGATATTTTTAATTATTAGGAGGAAAATAAAATGGCAAAATTTTGTACAAAATGTGGTAAACAATTAGGGGAAGGAATGGTTTGTGACTGTCAAGTTAATACAGTTGTTCAACCAAATATGAATGTTCGACAAGGAACAGTAGGAACATCTGATATTGTGGCAGATGTAAAAAAAGGTTTTATGGATTGTGTAAATGTATTTAAAAAAGTATTTACTACACCATTTGAAGCAATTAAAGAATTCGTTTGTGATAATAAATTTATTGCAGGAATAATAATGCTATTAGTAACTGCTATAACTAGTGGATTATACAAATTAGCAGTTTTAAAAAATATGTATTCGGCTTCTGCTGATTCATTTAATTCAAATGATTTTTCAAGTTTACTTGGGGGAATTTTATCTGGTGAATCATCTTTAATGAATAAACCAGATTATTTGAAAGAATTTTTCACATCATTTGGTATGAATTTAGTTGAATATGCTTTAATATTTGCGCTTGGATATTTAATTATTACTAAACTATTTAAAGGAACTGCATCATGGAAACAAATGCTTACAGCTGTAGCTCTTAGTGTAACTTTTGTGTTAGTAGGTAACGTAATTAATTCAGTATTAGTATTTATTGATGGAAGTTTTGTTGCTAATGTTAGAAGTTATGTATCTTCATTTGCATATATTTTAAGTATTTTAACTCTTTATGGTGCAGTAAAAGAAGTTTCTGGCATTGATAAAAATAAACTATTTATTGGTGTTGCTTCTATGTCTGTATTTGCTACTGTAGTTATTGATATAGCTAAAAAATTATTTAATTAATTAAAAAGACCGTTAAAAAATAACGGTCTTTAATATTCTTGCAGTATTGGCGAAATTAAGTTTAGCTACTTCTTTTAATTTATTTTCACCATATTTTTCAACGATTTCTTCACCAATTGAATCTACTTGAGGTCCAGCACCTTTTGGTAGGGGAATGTGTAATGAATCAGATAATTTATCAAATTCTTTTAAGAAAATGTATCTACTTATAACACTACTGCATGCAACGGCTAAGTTTTTATCTTCAGCTTTTGTCATGAATGTTATTCCTCTTTGAATTTCGGTTGATTCTTTTATATAGTCGTAATATCTTGCTTCTTTAGCAAATTCATCAACAATTATATATTCATATGGTTCTTTAGTATTTTGTACCATTTGATATAAAACTTTATTATGCATTATTGATTTTATTTTATTCATATTATTATCTTTAGCATGTTTTTCATTATATTGTTCATTAGTTAGGATTATTGATTTATATGAAATTTTTTTGGCTAATTTAGGTGCAATTTCTAATATCTTTTCATCAGTTAGTTTTTTTGAATCTTTAATACCTAAACTTTCTAGAAATTCAATATCTTCTTTTTTAACAAAACTTGCTGTAACAACAATAGGTCCAAAATAATCTCCTGTACCAACTTCATCTGAACCAATAGAAGAACAGTAGTAATATTTTTTCTCTTTTTCTTTAACTTCAGGGCTTTCTTGTTTTGATTGACCATCCATTTCTAACCACATGCTTGAATCTACATCTGCTGTTGTCCCTTGAAACATTATTTTTCCACTTTCATACATTGTTACAACAGTATCACCATCTTGTGCTTGGAATACTACATAAGGAATTTCCTTATCTCTTTTTTTATCCTCATAATATTTAATCATTTTTTCTTTAGTCTTATCGCTAACACGAATCACACAATTCATAAAATCACCTTTTTCTAATATTCTAAATTAATTATACTTAAATTATATACAAATGACAACTTGATTTTGGATTATTTGCAGATAAATTAAGTATATTTGGAGCAATTAGGATTTTATTTTATGTAAGTTTCCTTGACAAATACAAAGCATCATATTTAGGGTTAATTGTCAAAAATATTGCTTGATAAATAAAATTAAGATATAATGAATATAATAAGAAAGGGTGAAGTATATGAATATAGTTGATGCTATTATATTATTAATTGTTTTAGCTTGTGGAGCAGTTGGTTTTAAAAGAGGGGTATTTAAACAACTTGTTACTACTGTAGGTTTTGTACTAGTAGTAGTTCTTGCATTTTATTTAAAAAATCCAATTGCAGAATTTTTAAGTTTGTATTTACCATTTTTTAAATTTGGTGGTGATTTCGCAAATGTTACTAGTTTGAATATTATTTTATATCAAATAATTTCATTTATTTTGGTAGTTATTGTTTTACAATCGATTCTTAATGTTTTGATTAAGATAACTGGTGTGATTGAAAAAATACTTAAATTTACTATTATTTTAGGTATTCCATCTAAAATATTAGGTTTTATTGTTGGAGTTATTGAAGGATTTATAATTGTTTTCTTAGCATTATTTTTCTTAAGACAACCTGGTTTTAACTTAAAAATAATGGAAGATAGTAAGTTTACTGATCCAATCTTAAAATCAACTCCAATACTTTCACAAGTTGCTGGTGGAATGGTTAATACATTTAATGATTTATATGAACTTGGTAACGATTATTATGAAAAAGAAATGAATGAAAATGAGTTGAATCTTAAATCTATAGATGTTATGTTAGAACATAAGATTATTACTCCAAAATATGTTTCTAAATTAGTTGATAGTGGTAAGATAGATGTTGATGGTATTGATAGTATTTTAAATAAATATAGATAGGAGATTTTTATGATTACTGAATTAACTAATGAAAATTTTTCTGACTTAATTAATAATGGTTTAGTGTTGGTTGATTTTTATGCTGTATGGTGTGGTCCATGTAAGATGATGCATCCTGTTATTGATGAATTTGTTAGTGATAATTCCCAAGTAAAAGTTATAAAAGTAGATGTTGATCAACATGAAGAAGTAGCAAGAAATTATGCCGTTATGAGCATTCCAACATTAATATTATTTAAGAATGGTGAAATGGTAGAAAAAAACATTGGGTTTACACCTAAAGATGTTTTAGAAAACTGGTTAAAAAAGAATAAATAAAAAAACTTTCCTAAAAAAGGAGAGTTTTTCTTTTAAATATTTTTATTTTATTGTATACTTATTATAGATATGATAGGAAGAAGGAGTCTAGGATGAGAAAAATATATACTGGAATAGATCTTGGTAGTTATAGTATTAAGATTGTTGTATGTGAAGTAATAAATAATAACTTTCATGTGCTAGCTGCTTCTAATACTAGATGTAAGGGAATAAAAAATGGACTTGTTGAAGATATAGAAGAAGCAAAAATATATTTACAAAAAGCTAAGAAAGATGTAGAAGAAATGCTTGGCTTTTCTATTAATAAAGCTATCGTTACTGTACCACAACATGATGTTGATTTTAGTGTTGTTGATGGTTGTGTTGATGTCTTAGCTGAAGATGGAATTATTGGTACTGATGATATAAATAATGTATTTCATGATGCGGTTTTAGGAAAAATTAAAGATAATTATGAATTAGTTACAATTATGCCTGTTTCATTTCAAATAGATGATAAAGAAGCTGTTAAGGATCCAAAAGATTTAACTGGTAATAGATTAAGTATGAAGGCCGTTATATCATCTATTCCAAAGAATAATTTAAAAATGATTTTATCTTTGTTTAAGGAATGCGAAATTGAAGTAGTTGATGTTTGCTTTGGTAGTGTTGGTGATTACTATGAATCTAAAAATACTGATGTTGATTCATCTGTTTCAGCTATAGTAAATTTAGGATATAATAAAACAGAGGTTTCTATTTTTAATAAAGGAATAATGATAAAAAATGGTGTTATTGATTCTGGTAGTAAGTTGGTTGATAAGGATTTGGCTTATATTTATAGAATTAAAAGAAATCAGGCACGGAAATTAAAAGAAAATTTTGCAGTTAGTAATACTAGATATTCTGATGTTAATGATAAGATAGAACTTATTAATAAGAATGATGAAGAAATAGTAGTTAATCAATTAGAAGTATCAGAGATCGTTGAAGCTAGAATAGTTGAATTATTAAAATTAGCGAAAAAACAAATAAATCTCTTAACAAATCGTGAAATTAGTTATATAATAATTACTGGGGGAATAAGCGAACTAGCTGGTTTTGAATATGTTGTTGAAAATGTTTTTGACAAAAGAAGTTATGTTTTAAATATTAATACAATGGGTATTCGCAGTAATATGTATTCTAGTAGTTATGGAATTATTAAGTATTTTTATAATAAATTAGATTTTAAAGGGTTGTCTTATTCTATGATAAATGAAGAAGATATAGAAAAAATGATGTCAACAAAAGAAAAAATATCAGGCAATCGAGATAATATTATTGGAAAGGTTTTTGGATATTTTTCGGGTGAATAAGGAGGATTTATATGTTTAATAGTTTAGAGATGGATCAATTAGCTAAGATTAAGGTAATTGGTGTTGGTGGTGCAGGTTGTAATGCTGTAAATAGAATGATTGAATCTGGTGTTAAGGGTGTAGATTTTATAGTTGCTAATACAGATTTGCAAGTTTTAAATAATTCAAAGGCAGAAGTTAAGATTCAAATTGGTACAAGCTTAACTGATGGACTTGGTGCTGGAGCTAATCCTGATGTAGGGCGTGAAGCTGCAGTTGAAAGTAAGAAAGAAATTGAAGAAGCCTTAAAAGGTGCTGATATGGTTTTTGTTACTTGTGGTATGGGTGGAGGAACTGGTACTGGTGCTTCTCCTGTTATAGCAGAAATAGCTCAAACGCTTGGAGCATTAACAGTTGCTATTGTAACTAAACCATTTGGTTTTGAAGGTAAACGTAGAATGGAAAATGCATTAAGAGGTTTAGATGAATTAAAAAAACATGTAGATACTCTAATTGTTATTCCAAATGATAGATTAAGAGAAATAATTGATAAAACTACCCCAATGTTAGAAGCGTTCAAAGAAGTAGATAATGTACTTCGTCGTGGTGTTCAATCAATTTCAGACTTAATTGCTGTAGTTGGTTTAGTTAACTTAGACTTTGCAGACGTTAAAGCTGTAATGCAAAACTCTGGTAAAGCAATCATTGGTATTGGTATTGGTATGGGTGAGGATAGAGCTATCGAAGCTGCTAAACAAGCCGTATCATCACCACTTCTTGAAACTAGTATTCAAGGTGCAACTAATGCAATTATCAATGTAACCGGTGGAGTTAACTTAACATTATTTGAAGCAGAACAAGCTGCCGAAGTTGTTAGAGCTGCTTCTAATACAGATATAAACACAATCTTCGGTTCTGTTATTAATGAAAACCTAACTGATGAAGTAATCGTTACAGTAATAGCTACTGGATTTGATAGAAATGAAAAGCCAAAAGAACCATTATATAATAATGTTCAAAATACTGCTAGAAGAAGTCAACCAAGAGAAATTGAAGTTATGGATGATGATTTTGATGATGATGACGATGATAGTGAAGATGATTTTCCAATCTTCCTACAAAACAAGAATTTTTAGTTAACATTAGAAAGGGTATTAATATTCCCTTTTTTTATTGCTTGTGCTATAATTTAATTTCATTTCAAAAGAGGTGTTAATATGAAAGTTGGAATTTATACTTTAGGGTGTAAAGTTAATACATATGAAAGTGAGTATGTTGCTTCTTTATTTAAAAAGAAAGATTATATTATTTCAGATTTTGATGATATATGTGATATTTATATAATAAATACTTGTAGTGTTACTAATCAAAGTGATAGTAAAAGTAGAAAAATAATTAATCAAGCTATTAGGAGAAATCCTAATGCTTGTGTTGTTGCAATGGGATGCTATACTCAAGCTAATAAAGATATCCAAATAGATGGTGTTGATATATTAATTGGTAATAAAGATAAGAGTAAGATAGTTGAATTAGTTGAAAAATATTTATTTACTAAAAATAAGATAGTTAATTTATATGAAGATTTGGGTCTTGAATTTGAAGATATGGAAATTAGTAACTTTGAGGGTAGAACGAGAGCTTTTGTTAAGATTCAGGATGGGTGTGAAAACTTCTGTAGTTATTGTATAATTCCATATGTTAGAGGTAAATGTCGTAGTAAAAAACGTGATAAAGTAATAGAAGAGATAACAACTTTAATTGAAAATGGATATAAAGAAATTGTACTAACTGGTATTCATACTGGTAATTATGGAAGAGATTTAGATACTGATTTTGGCAGTCTTTTAAAAGATATAGTTAATATACCTGGTTTATATCGTTTACGTATTTCTTCAATAGAAATTACAGAGTTAACAGATGAAGTTTTAAATATTATTAAAAATAATTCCGTAATAGTAGATCATTTACATATTCCACTTCAAGCTGGTAGTGATGTTATCTTAGAGAAGATGAATCGTAAGTATGATAAACAATACTTTAAAGAAAAGATTAAAAGTATTAGAAATATTAGACCTGATATTTCAATAACTACAGATGTAATTGTTGGATTTCCTGGAGAAACAGATGAGTTATTTCAAGAAAGTTATAATTTTTGTGAGGAAATTAATTTTTCAAAAATACATGTATTTCCATATTCGATAAGAAAGGGAACACCAGCTAGTAAATTTAAAGATCAAATAGATGGTAATATAAAAAAAGAACGTGCTAGACGATTAATAGAACTATCTAATAAATTAGAGGAAAAGTATATGAATAAGTTTATTGGAAGAGAATTAGAGGTTTTAATTGAGAGAAATAAAGATGGGATTTGTTTGGGTCATACTAGTAATTATTTATTGGTAAAGTTAAATGGTAGTTATAATAGTGAGGAAATTATAAAAGTTTTAATTAGTGATATAGATTATCCTTGTTGTTTGGCTAAAGAGTTAGTAAAGGAAAGATAAAAATGAGTGAAAATAGAATTTGTATTAATATAGAAAGTAGTAAATATAGTGTTGTTATTAGAAGTGATGTTGTTTCTAAGGTAAAGGTTATATTACCAATGTTTGCTTCATTATCTAGTAATTTTATGGAAGAAGAAGCTGGAATTTATAATTTAAAAATTAGTGAGGATGTTAATAAATTTCGTTGGTGTAATGATAATGTTAAATATGGTTTTTCTTTAAATCCTATTTCAAAAAAGATTATTGTTATTGTTCCTAATTATTATATAACTAATTTAAATCTAGTTCTTCAAGATGGAAAATCGTTGTTGAAGGATCTTATTCTTAATAAATGTGAGATAAATACTGGTAAAGGGAATGTAATTATTAAGGATTCACATAGTCAGTTGGTTAATATAAATAGTAAGATGTCTGATATTAAACTTGTAAGGGTTAATGGTGCTAATTCTTCTATTTATACTGATACAGGTAATATAGATATTATCGATAATGATTTTAATAAAATTATGTGTAAAACTGAAAAAGGTGATATTTATGTTAATTTTTTAAAACATGAATTAAAAAGAGCAAAGATTTATGTATATGATGGTGGTAAACTATTAAAAAATGATGCAAAAACAAAAAAGATAGAAAGAGAATATATATTTACTACTAATCATGGTAAATTTAAAAGTAATATGTTTTAGTATTTGATATTTTATAGAATTTATTTTATAATTGTATTATATGGTAGGTGATAGTAATGGAAAAAGAAGTATATAAAGAAATGGAAATAGACGATACTTTTATTAAAATGGTTCAACAAAAAAGGTTGGAAAGTATTTGTGCTACTTCTTGTAAACCTAGAAAAAAGGAAATAAAGGGTGAAGTTTATGTTTCTAAAAAAACTAGTAGACAAGATAGAATAGTTCAAGCTAAAAAAGCAATCTATGCAGTTGCTGCTTTTGCTGTAATTGGTGTTGCTGCAAAAGTTGGTGGTGACATTGATGCTGCAACTGACATTAGAAAAGAAGTAGTTAGGCAAGAAACTACACTTAATAGTAACGGTACTTATACTACTGATAGAGTTTATGATGATGGTTTTGTAGAAGCTGTGATTGATATGCGTGATGGTGCTTTAATTAAACTATTTGATGAGACTTCTAAAGAAATGATAGCTAATGGTGATATTGAAGGTTCAAGAGTAGTTTCTGAAGTTGTTGATGTAATGGAAGATAATTATGTTGAAGAACATGGCAAAGCTAAATAAGGAGAATAGTTATGATAGATAATAGTGTGATAAAGTTAGATAATAAAAATTATTTTGTAGTTGATACTATTCTTCATGAAGGTTTCAAATATGTTTTTTGTACTAATGAAGATGATTTAGATGATTTTATTATTCAAAAAGAAAAAAATAAAGATGGGAAAAATTATTTAGTAAATTTAAGTACTCCAGAAGAGTTTTATAACATATTAAAAATATTTGGAGAAAAGAATAAATAAAATTGGTATAATATCCTTAGGGATATTTTTTTTGGAGGAAAATTAGAATGAATTACATAAAGGGAAATTTTAAACGGTATATATTTAAAGGTGATAATGGTTATGTTATTGGTCTTTTTAAAGTAAAAGATACTAATTCTACCTCTTTAGAAGAATATATTAATCATACTATAACCTTTACTGGTTATTTTCATGAACTTAATGATGATGATATATATTTATTTTATGGTAAGATGATTGAACATGATAAATATGGGCTTCAGTTTCAAGTAGAAAATTATGAGAGAGTAATGCCTGAAGAAAGAGATTCAATAGTTGAGTTTTTAAGTGGTGGTTTATTTAAAGGAATAGGTGAAAAGACTGCTGAAAAAATAGTTAATCATTTAGGTAAGGATACATTAACTACAATTCTAGAAAATCCTAACAATTTACTTTTAATTCCAGGAATTACGTCTAAACAAATTGATACTTTACATAAAACATTAGTAGAATATCAAGAAAGCTATAAAACAATTTTATCTTTAACTGAAATTGGTTTTTCTACTAAAGATAGTATGATTATTTATAATAAATATAAAAATAAAACTATAGATGTTTTAAATAATAATTTATATTTAATTATGGAAGATATATTAGATATTAGTTTTAAAAAAATAGATAGTATAGCACTTAAGAATGGATTAAAACGTGATGATATTAGAAGAATACAAGCAGCTATTTTATATTCAATGGATGAAGTGTGTAATTTATATGGTCATAGTTATTTAGAAAAAGAAGAGATTTTTTCTTATACAATTAGAGCTTTAGGTAATAATATAGCTGATAGTGAATTTGAAACAGCACTTCTTAATTTACAAAAAGATTTAAAAGTAATTGAAAATAATTCTAGATTTTATTTAATAAAAATGTATGAAGCAGAAGAAAATATTACTAAACGTTGTGGTTATTTAATGAGAAGTAGTGATAACATAGATAAAAAGTTGGATAAAATGATAGTTGAAGTAGAAAAACATTTTGATTGTTTATATAATGAAGAACAGCGAAATGCTATTAGACAATCTTTTATTAAAAACTTTTTAATAGTAACTGGTGGTCCTGGTACTGGTAAAACTACTATTATTAATGCTATTTGTGAGTTATATAAACAAATTAATAAATATTCTCATGAAAAGTTAGTAGATAAAGTAGCTCTTTTAGCTCCTACAGGTCGTGCTAGTAAGAGAATGAGTGAATCTACTAATCTTCCAGCATCTACTATACATCGTTTTTTAAAGTGGAATAAAGAAAATAATAAGTTTGGGGTTAATGAGTATAATAAGAGTAAAGTTGATATGGTTATTGTTGATGAGTTTAGTATGGTAGATACATATTTATTTGATTCTTTACTTAGAGGTTTAAGATATGATACTAAGATTATTTTAGTTGGGGATTATAATCAACTTCCTAGTGTTGGACCAGGTCAACTTTTAAAAGATATGATTGAAAGTAAAACTTTAAATGTAGTTGAATTAAAAGAACTTTATCGTCAGCAAGAAAATTCTAATATTATCAGTCTTGCTTATCAAATAAATGATAATAAATTGGATACTACTATTTTTAATAAGCAAGAAGATTTAACTTTTATACCAGTTCCTAGTAATGATGTAGTAAATAAAGTAGTTGAAATATCAAGAGAGTATATAGAAGAACATAGAAGTCTACAAGTTTTAGCTCCTATGTATAAAACGATAAATGGTATAGATTTTTTAAATGTATCCCTTCAAAATATTTATAATTCAAAGCAAAAAGATAAAAAAGAAATAGTTATTAATGATGTTATCTTTAGAGTTAATGATAAAGTTATTCAATTATCTAATATGCCTGATGAAAATGTATTTAATGGTGATATTGGATATATTATAGATATTAAAATTGGAACTAAAAAAGAAGTTTATATTGATTTTGATGGTAATGTTGTTAAGTATACACCAACTAGTTTTCAAAAATTTAAACATGCCTATGCTATTAGTATTCATAAGAGTCAAGGTAGTGAGTTTGATAATATTATTATTCCAATAGTATCTGGTTATGGTAAAATGCTTTATCGTAAACTTATTTATACTGCTGTTACTCGTTGTAAGAAGAAATTGTGTTTGATTGGTGAAATTGAAGCTTTAGAGAGAGCAATTATTAATAATGATTTGATTTTAAGGAAGACAACTTTAAAAGAAATGTTAAGAAAGAATATAATTGATGTATAGAAAATGTTAATTCTTTTCATAATAAAAATGGTATAGAAATATACTGATCATATTTTCAAAGTTATGAGGTGATATTATGAAAAAGAGTAGTATAATCGCAGGTTCTTTAATGTTAACTGCTATAACTGGTTATGGTGCATGGTGTGCTTATAAAAAAATGATGCCACATTCAGCTAGAGGTATGAAACAAGATATGAAGAAAATGACTAGAAATGTCGAAAAAAGCATTGAAGATATGATGTAAGAAAAAAGAGATTTAATTCTCTTTTTTCTATTGTCTAAAAAATAATTAAATAGTATAATTATCTTAAGATATAAGATAGGGTGATAATAAATGAAAAAGAAACAAAATATATTAATGTTAATGGCATTATTTGGGTTAATAGCTATTACTGCTGGAGTTACTTATGCATTCTTTAGTTATGCAAAACAAGGAACTACAGATAATACATTAACTACAGGTACTATCACTTTTCTTTATACAGAAACAAGTGAAGTAGGAAGAGGAATAATGTTAAAAGAAGCATATCCAATTTCAGATAGTCAAGGAAAGAATTTGACTGGAGAAGGGAATGTATTTGA
>JAZOBJ010000034.1:0-3406 GCA_045595895.1 Candidatus Scybalousia sp.
ACTTTTAGAGTTTGTGAAAGGAGATAGTATTTTGGAAAGTGTTGGAAATGATATTATAAGTTATAGTAAAGCTAAGGAAATAGTAACAGCATATGAAAATGCTATGATCGAAGAAAACTACAAAAATAATCGTGCTAGAGAAGAAGGATACGATAAAGGACACGAAGAAGGGTATGATAGAGGACACGAAGAAGGTATTGAAAAAGGAATTGAACAAGGAATTGAACAAGGATCTAAGGGACGAAATATTGAAATAGCTAAGTCGATGTTAAAAGAAAAACTGTCATTAGATATAATTTCTAAATGTACTGGTTTGTCTATTGAAGAAATAAATAATATAGATTAAAGTTTTATTTATTAGATTGACTTTATTTTATCTTCGTATTAAAATAGTTGTATCAATGCGATGATGACCTTGGAAAAGTCGGAGCAATATAAGAAAAGAGATTCTATTAGAATAAATAGGGTGGAACCGCGGATATTAATTCGTCCCTATAAATTAATAGGTCTCTTTTATTTTTGAAAAGAGGGATAGTATGAATGTATTGATTTTATCATCGGCATCTGCTGAAATTGATCCTTATTACTGTAGCATAGCTAGAAGTATATCTAACTACTTAGCTAGAAGTGGATGTGATTTAGTATTTGGTGCTGCATCAACTTCAATGATGGGGGTATGTTATGATGAGTTTGAAAAACAAGGTAGGAATATTTATGCTTTTACTACTGAAAAATATGTAGAAGATTTAATTAATTTAGGTAGTGCTAAAAAGTTTATAAATGAAACTACATTTGACATGAAAAAGAGTATGTTTGAATATAGTGATTTTGTTGTTGTATTACCTGGTGGTATTGGGACTTTATCTGAACTTTTATCATATATTGAAGAGAATAGAAGTAATGATAAAGATATACCAATCGAAATATATGATGAAGGTGAAGATGGTTATTTCAAACCACTAATAGAAACACTACAATTTATGAAAAGTAAAGGTTTTATTAGTAGTGATATAAATAATTTATTTACTATATCACACAACAAAGAAGAATTTATTTATAATGTTGATAAACATATGTATGGAAAAAGGAGAGGAAAATAAAAATGAAAAATGAATTAACAATGGAAAAATTAGTAAATTTATGTAAGCAATATGGTTTTATTTATCAAGGGAGTGAAATATATGGAGGTTTAGCAAATACTTGGGACTTTGGACCAGTTGGAGCACTTTTAAAAGCTAATATTAAAAATGCTTGGTTAAAGAAGTTTGTACAAGAAGATCCAAATAATGTTGGTCTTGATAGTGCAATTTTAATGAATCCTAAGACTTGGGAAGCTAGTGGTCATATTCAAACTTTCTCTGATCCTTTAATTGATTGTAAAGCTTGTAAAACACGTCATAGAGCTGATAAATTAGTTGAAGATAATGGAGTAGCAGATGCTGGTGGAATGAGTCATGAAGATTTAATGAATTATATTAAAGAACATAATATAGTTTGTCCTAAATGTGGTAAGTTAGATTATACTGATATTCGTGAATTTAACTTAATGTTTAAAACATTCCAAGGTGTTACAGAAGATAATAAAAATACTATTTACTTAAGACCAGAAACAGCTCAAGGAATATTTGTAGATTTCTTAAATGTTCAAAGAAGTATGAGATTAAAAGTTCCTTTTGGAATTGGTCAAGTGGGTAAGAGTTTTAGAAATGAAATCACACCAGGTAACTTTATTTTTAGAGTTAGAGAGTTTGAACAAATGGAATTAGAATTTTTCTGTAAACCAGGTACTGAACTTGAATGGCATAAATATTATAAAGATGAATGTAAAAATTTCTTAGTGTCACTAGGTATTAAAGAAGAAAAATTAAGACTTAGAGATCATTCTCAAGAAGAGTTATCATTCTATAGTAATGCTACTACTGATATTGAATATAAATTTCCATTTGGTTGGGGTGAATTATGGGGTATAGCTTCTCGTACTGATTATGATTTAACTCAACATCAAAAAGTATCTGGAATTAGTCAAGATTATTTAGATCCTGAGACTAATGAAAAATATATTCCATACGTTATTGAACCAAGTGTAGGTGTTGAAAGATTAGTATTAACTGCATTATGTGATAGTTATGAAGAGGAAACTTTAGAAGATGGTACAACTCGTGAAGTTATGCATTTTCATCCATACTTAGCTCCATATAAAGTAGCTGTTTTACCACTTATGAAGAAATATCATAGTGAAAAAGCTAGTGAAATTTATAGGATGTTATGTAAAGAATTTTCAACAACTTATGATGAAGCTGGTAATATTGGTAAGAGATATAGAAGACAAGACGTTATTGGTACACCTTTCTGTATAACTATTGATGAAGAAACAATGACTAATAACACAGTAACTATTCGTCATCGTGATACAATGAAACAAATTACTTTACCGGTTAATGAGGTAGTTACTTATATTCAAAATAATATTAAGTTTTAAAAGAAATGTGTAAAACATTTCTTTTTTTATATTGTCTAAATTTTAAATAAATAGTATAATTATTTTAGAATAATAGGAGGGTATATGAAAAAGAAACAAAATATATTAATGTTAATAGCATTATTTGGGTTAATAGCTATTACTGCTGGAGTAACTTATGCATTCTTTAGTTATGCAAAACAAGGAACTACAGATAATACATTAACTACAGGTACTATTACTTTTCTTTATACTGAAGTAAGTGGTGTAGGAAGAGGTATTAGTATAGATGATGCTTATCCAATTTCAGATACTCAGGGAAAAGCCCAAACTGGTGAGGGGAATGTATTTGATTTTAAAATAACCTCGGATAATAGTTTGGATGCTGCAATACCATATGAAGTAACTGCTAGAAAGAAAAGTGGATCAACACTAGCTGAAGAGGCAGTTAGAATATATTTAACTAAAGTAAATGTAACTGAAGAGGAAGAAGTATTATTGGATAATTATAGTGAACTTACTCAAACAGATAAAGTATTAGCAACTACTCATGTAGAAAAGACATTATATAAAGGAAAAGTACCAAGTAATTTATCTAATTATGAACAAGAGTTTAGACTTAGAATGTGGATAGATAAAGATATAGATTTTTCACCAGATGAAAATAATAATTATCCGTATAATGATAAAACATTCACTATAACAGTAAATGTATATGCAAATGCTAAAGTAGTAACAGATGAGGAGATTCAATTAGAGAATAATACTAATATAAGTAATATAACTATAGGTGATAATGAGTTAACTAAAGTAGAAAATGAGGAATATGACTATCAAATGTCATTACCAGAAGGAACAACAGAAACAACAATAGATATTAAAACTGAAAGTCCTGATGCAACAGTTAAAGTCGAAAGACTTGATAGTTTAGCTTATTCAAATAATATT
>JAZOBJ010000035.1:0-90373 GCA_045595895.1 Candidatus Scybalousia sp.
ACGCATAAGTAACCCCAGCAGTAATAGCTATTAACCCAAATAATGCTATTAACATTAATATATTTTGTTTCTTTTTCATTTATTATCACCCTATCTTATATCTTAAGATAATTATACTATTTATTTAAAATTTAGACAATATAAAAAAGAGAATTAAATCTCTTTTTTACTATCTAATTACTTTTTTTAATTGTGGCACTAAATTTTCTATTGATGACTCATAGTCCGTAATATAATCAACACAATCATTTCTATGATTATTTACAAAATATGTAGTATATCCTTTTTCTTTGAAGATCTTTACTAGAGATGGTTCAACTGTGATTGCAAATACTTTTTCTTTATTAATTTTACAACTTAAAATCTTGTTTTTGTCACTATCATAATTATTAAGAATAATGTTATTTTGTTCTAATACTTCTACTAATCTTTGGTCTACATAGAAATGATATTTCTCTTTTTCAATTTCTGGTTCTTCAGTGGTTATTTTTAGTTCTTTATTTACTTCACGGAATTTTACTAATTCTTCTAATTTAGATATTGTTAAATTTGGGTTATATTCTCTTATATTTGGGTTAAATATATTGAAATAACATGTATCTATATCAACTAATTTAGCTGCATCTAATAATACTGGGTTGCCACTTACAACCAAAACATTATTTTTATTTCTATTATAGTGTTTTAATAAGTAATTGAAATATGAACTATTATCTTTAGTAAAACCTACTAATCGTTTTGAAACTTCTTTCATAAATGTTATTCTGTTTTTACGTAAATATTTTCTACCAATATCTTCTTTTTTTCCTAATAATGCAATTACTTCAAATTTCTGTAGTGATTTTAACCCTTTTTTTAAAATTTGTTCAATCATTGATATTGTATAGTCATGCATATGTCTGTTTCTGTTTAATTCATATGTTATGCTATCAATATCTAGGAATATTGTTGTGTACTTTTTCATAATAATCTCCTTTACGCGTGTTACTATTTTAAATAATTTATTTTTCTTTGTCAAATAAGATTTAATATGTTAAAATAACGGCGAGGTGTTAGTTATGGATGTTGTGGGTATTATTTGTGAATATAATCCATTTCATAATGGACATATATATCATTTAAATAAAGTTAAAGAACTTTTTCCAAATTCTTTAATTATTTTAGTAATGTCTGGTAATTTTACACAAAGGGGTATTCCTAGTATTATAAATAAATGGGATAAAACTGAAATAGCTTTAAAGTATGGCGTTGATTTAGTTATTGAACTTCCATTTGTTTTCGCAACGCAAGGTGCTGACATCTTTGCTAAAGGTGCAATTTCAATATTAAAAGAACTTGATGTTAATTATTTAGTTTTTGGTAGTGAAAGTGATGATATTGATAATCTATTTAAACTAGCTGATATTTCTTTAAATAATCCATTGTATCAAGAAAAAATTAAATCCTATTTAGATGAAGGTATCAATTATCCTACTGCACTTAGTAAAGCACTTGAAGATTTTTCTAATACTACTATTACTACTCCTAATGATTTATTGGGATTTAGTTATATAAAAGAAATTATTAGGCAAAATGCTAATATTAAACCTATTTCTATTAAAAGAACTAATGATTATCATAGTAATGAGTTAGGAATAATTTCTAGTGCTACTAGTATTAGAAATAGTCTAATATTGAATGAAGATATTAAAATGGCAGTTCCTAAAGAAATTGTGGAACTTACCAGGGAAAAACTTTATATACAAGATGATTATTTTAAGTTTTTAAAGTATAAAATTGAAACTACTGATGATTTAAGTATCTACCAAACAGTTGATGAAGGTATTGCAAATAGAATTAAAAAATATATTCGTGTTGCATGTAATTGGAATGAATTAGTTGATATGATTAAAACTAAGCGATATACATATAATAAAATAAATAGAATGCTTATTCATATTCTGTGTGGTTTTACTAAAGAATTAGCTAATAAATTCAAGGATATATCTTATATAAGGATATTAGGTTTTAATGAGTTAGGTCAGAAATATTTAAATAAAATAAAAAAACAGGTTACAGTACCTATTCTTACTAAATTTGATAAAGATAATGAAATGCTAATATTTGAAATGCAAACTACATGTGTTTATGCTTCAATATTAGATGAGGTTAGTAAAAACCAGGTAATTCAATCTGAATTTAAAAATAAACCAAAAATGAAGAAACCATAAAATTTCTTCATTTTTATTTTGCCAATAATTTTTGTGTTTCTTTTTCTTTTTGGCCATTAAATACTACACTAGTAGCACCATATTGTGTTAAAGCGATGTTTTTCAAGTGTTCTGTGAAAAATTCTTCTATTTCTTTTCTATGTCCAGTACTTCCTATTATCATACGAATATCAACCACCATAGAAGTTGGATCTATTATTAACGTAGAAGCACCTAAAAACATATCATCGTAGTAAACACAGAAAAATGGTTTTACTATTTCATTATTATTTAATGTATCTGCAAAATTACCATCTTTATCCCAAAAATTAATTGTTTTTAAATAATTTTTTATCATTGGATTATTACTGGAAATTTGTGCTACACCTATTTCTTTCATGTTACCCCTCCTTTTTGTGCGTGCGAGTTAAATTATAACATATTTTATGCAACTTGTGAAGAAAAAATTACAAAATGTTGTTTTTTGATTATAAAAAGAAGTAACGCTTGATTACTTCTATTTAATTTCTTCAATTTTCATAAAGTTTGTGTGTGCGCTATGTGGAAAACCACCAACTACAGTAACGATATCTCCTGTTTGTAGATTCATTACTTCTTTAGCCGCTTTAATTCCATCTTGAACAATGTCGTCAGTATCTTCATATACTGGAACAACTTTTGGATATACTCCCCATTTTAATGCTAATTTACGTGCTGTTTTTTCACTTGTTACAGCAGCAACAATAACTGCATTTGGTCGAAGTGATGAAATATCTAGTGCTGTTTTTCCTGTTAATGTTGATACAACTACAGCTTTTACTGGTAGTTCTTGAGTTGATCTTACTGCACATTCGGCTATAGTATTATGAATCTCTGTTCCTTCTAATTTATATTCATTTAAATTATACTTAGTAATTTTTTCAACGTTATTACAGATGCTTGCCATCATCTCTATTGTTTCAACTGGATAATCACCAACTGTTGTTTCATCACTTGTCATGATAGCGTCACATCCTGCTAAAACAGCATTAGCTACGTCTGTTACTTCAGCATTAGTTGGACGAATACTTTTTTTCATACTAGTCATCATTTGTGTTGCCATAATAACACCTGTACCATTAGCATGACATGTATCAATCATCATTTGTTGGTATAGTGGTAAATTAGCTAATCCTGTTTCAATACCTAAATCCCCACGTGCTACCATTATATAATCTGATACTTCTACAATTTCTTGTAGGTGATCCATTGCATATTGTGTTTCAACTTTAGAAATAATAGCCATATCGGGTTTACCAAATTCACGACATAATTCTTTAACTGCCATAACGTCCTCTTTACTATTAACGAAGGAAACTGCTAGGTAGTCACCATCTTTTTCACAAGCGTATTTTATATCTTCTCTATCTTGTTCTGAAATGAATGGTACATCTAATTTAATACCTGGAATACATACACCACGACGTGATTTAATTGTTCCTCCATTTACTATACGACAAGTAACACCGTCTTCTTCAATACTTTCAACGATCAACTTATAGAAACCATCGTCTACTAAGATTGTGCTTCCTATGTTTAAATCTTTTAATACACCTTTATAGTTAAATGAAATTCTTTCATTATTTCCAAGTATATCTTCTTCAACAATACGGATAGTTGATCCTGCAACAAGTTCAATTATATCGTTTTCAAATGAACATGTTCTAAGATCTGGTCCTTTAGTATCATATAATGTAGCTATATTAGCACCTAATTCTTCATTAGCTCTTTTTATTAATGATTCATCTAATTCTCTTTCTTCTATCGTTGCATGTGAAAAGTTAATTCTAGCAACGTTCATACCAGCTTCTACTAACCCTTTAAAATTATTCCAATTTTGTGTAGAAGGACCGATACTGCAAATAATTTTTGTTTTTTTCATAATGCTCCTCCTCAAAAAAACATACTTTCAAAGTTTATCATATATTACTTGTTTTTTCAATAATTTTTAATTGATTTTATTTAATAAAAAAACTTACTATTTCTGACACTTTGGACAGTAGTAAGTTCCTCTTCCATTCACTTTAATTTTTATAATTGTTGTTCCGCATATAGGGCAAGCCTCACCAACTTTTGTATGCACATAAAGATGGTTTTGAAACAATCCGGTAACACCTTCCTCGGATGTATAATTACGGATAGTTGTTCCACCTTCTTTTATAGCTTTATCTAAAGTGATTACTGTATTCTCAATTATCGATTTTAGTTTTTTATCATTTAGCTTATTTGCGGGTGTTAGTGGGTTTATATGTGACAAGAATAATATTTCATCGTCATATATATTCCCAATGCCTGTAATTATTGATTGATCTAGTAGAGCTGTTTTAATTGGAATTTTTTTATTCTTAAATTTTTCTTTTAAATAATTTGATGTAAGTTTTTCATCCCATGGCTCTAATCCTAATTCAGTAAATGGTGGCATTTCATTTATCTTTTCTTTAGGAATAAGTTTCATTCTTCCAAATTTTCTAACATCTTGGAAATGTAGTTCTTCCTCATCATCTATTGTCAATATAACATGATGATGTTTTTCAATTGGTGTATTTTTTTTCCTAAAGAAAAATTTACCTTCCATTCTTAAATGTACTAATAAATAGTCAGTATCTAGCTGTATTAATATCCATTTGCCACGTGTTGAGAATGAATTTATTTTTTGATCTTTTATCTTTTTTATAAATTCATCACTACTAGGATAATCTATTATTGGTTCGTAATGAACTTTGCAATCAGTAATGATTCTATTAAGTAGTCTTTTTTCTAATTTTTTTGTTACTGTTATGACTTCTGGTTTTTCTGGCATAAATTTCTCCTATTACTTAGCTTCATACCAATCAAAACCTGTTTCAATATCTACTTTAAGTGGTACATTTAATTGGTATGTATTTTCCATTACTCTTTCAACTATTTCTTTAACTCTCTCTAGTTCATCATTTAAAACATTAAATACAAGTTCATCGTGTACCTGGATTAACATTTTACTTTTTAGATTTTTATTTTTAAACTCTTGATATATTTCAATCATAGCTTTCTTTAAGATGTCTGCACTGCTTCCTTGAACAGGTGTATTTAGAGCTATTCTTTCACCTTGTTGGCGAATCATAAAGTTTTTATTATTAAGTTCATCTATTACTCGTTTACGATTCATAATTGTTTTTACATAACCTTTTTCTTTGGCTGATTCAATAACTTCTTGCATGTACTGTTTTATTCTTGGATATGTTTCTAAGTATGAGTCAATAAATCCTTTGGCTGATGCAATATCTATTCCTAAATCTTCAGATAATCCAAAACTACTAATCCCATATAGTATTCCAAAGTTTACAGCTTTAGCCGTTCTTCTCATATCTTTAGTTACTTCCTCGATTGGTATTCCAAAAATGTCAGACGCTGTTTTAGCATGGATATCTGCTCCATTTATGAATGCCTCAATTAGATTGTCGGCGTTTGCGAATGATGCAAATAGTCTTAATTCAATTTGGGAATAATCACTTGATAAAATACATGAATTATTTTCTGGAATAAACGCTTTTCTTATTAATCTACCTTCTTCAGTTCGAATTGGGATATTTTGAAGATTTGGACTAATTGATGAAAGTCTACCAGTTCTAGTTAATGTTTGTGTAAATATTGTGTGAATTTTACCATCTTCTGCAATTTCATTTATCAATCCAGTTACGTAGTTGCTGTTTAGTTTAGTAAGCATTCTATATTCTAAAATTTTATCTACTATTGGATATATTCCTACTAATTTATCTAATATTTCTTTGCTTGTTGAATAACTATTGTCTTTAACTTTTTTAGGATATGGAATATTTAAAGTTTCAAAAAGAATTTGTCCTAATTGTTTTGGTGAAGAAATATTAAACTCGCACCCTGCTTCAGTATAGATTTCTTTTTCTAAGTTATTAATTCTTACTTCTAATTCTTTACCTGTATTTTCTAGATATTCTTTATCCACTCTTATACCTGTTAATTCCATATCAGTTAATACTTCAACTAGTGGCATTTCAATATTATGAAATAACATTAATGAACCATCATCTTTTAATTCATTTAGGAATTCATCTTTGGTTTCATAAATAAACCTTGCCTTTTCTAGTGTAACTTTAGCTAATTCTTCCATTTCTACTTCATGCATTTTTGCACCACTTCCAAAGGTTTCTTCATAGAAAGGAATATTATAGTCTTTATTATGTGCTAGATAGCTAATGTCATCTTTGGTATTATAGTTTAGTAAGTATGATGCAATCATTAAATCATAATCACAATTATCTAAAGATATATCATTGTTTTTAAATATGTATGATACCTTCTTTAAATCATAAGTTATCATATTTTTATTTGCATTTAGGATATTTGGATTTTGTTTTAATACTTCGAATGGTATGAATACTGATAATTTATCATTATAAACTCCAACACCTAATACTTTATCTTTATGATAGTTATCACCAAATATTTCTAAATATAATGCATAGTCATCTTCTATTTTAAAATTTGAAACGTCAGTTAAAATTTCTACTTTTATTTCTTTATGTGGTGTTTCTTTTTGACGGTTTTGTTCTAACATGTCTTTGTCAATATCTAACTTTTTTATTAAAGAATAAAATTCTAATTCTTCAAGTAATGCTACATATTCTAAAGCGTTTATACCATGGTAATGGATGTTTTCTAAATCAGTATTAATTGGTACATCACAGTAAATTGTAGCTATATCTTGGCTCATATAAGCATTGTCTTTATCATTTAATAATTTTTCTTTTGTCTTACCACTAACTTCATCAATATGTTCATATAGATTATCTAATGTTTGATATTTAGTTAATAATGAAATAGCAGTTTTTTCACCTATTCCTTTAACACCTGGAATATTATCACTAGAGTCTCCCATTAATGCCTTTAAATCAATCATTCCAATAGGATCTACTCCATATGTTTCTTTAAATAAATTTTTATCCATTCTAATAAATCCAGTTTGTTTTAAAAGTTTCACATCTACTTCATCAGTAATTAATTGAAGTAGGTCTTTATCACTACTAATAATAGTAGCTATGAAGTCTGGGTTTTTATTAACTTCTTTCGCAAATGTTCCAATAATGTCATCTGCTTCATAATTATCGATTTCAAAATAATGAATACCCATTGCTTCACAAATTTTCTTAGCTACAGGAAATTGGTCTTTTAGTTCTTGTGGTGTTTCATTTCTTCCATCTTTATAAGATTCATATTTATCATGTCTAAAAGTTTTCCCTTTATCGAATGCTATCATTATATATTCTGGTTTTTCTTCATTTATAATTTTATTTATCATATTAATAAAACCATACACGGCATTCGTAGGAAAACCTTTAGAATTTTTCATTACATTTCCTGTATAAGCTGTTGCATAGTAACTTCTAAATAATAAATTGTTACCGTCTACTAAAATTACTTTTTTCATATAATCACCTATTTATTATTATAGCATAGATATTTATATTTTAATAATTTTATCTTATTCTTAACACAACTCTTTGGTTTTGATTTTTAATATCCTCTTGGTTTTCTAATCTTTCTATTCTAAGTGTTAATGCATAAGTAAGTAATGCTACTCCTATATAAATTAGTGCAATTATTTTAATATTCTTTTTCATAATATTTCCTCCTCTTTCTTACAATTCAATCATATATCAAACGGTTGTTCGTGTCAATAAAGTTTTTATATTTTTTAAAACATTTGTTTGACATTTGACACTTTGCGTGTTAAGATGTAAATATAAAGGAGGAATAAAATGGAAAAGTTATCTGATAGACAAAAAAATATTTTGGATGTCATTAAGAAATTTATTGCTGAAAATGGATTTCCACCTACTGTAAGAGAAATTGGTGCCAGAGTTGGTTTATCAAGTTCTGCTACTACATATTTTCATTTAAAAAAGTTAACAGAAAAAGGATATATTAAACAAGATCCTTCTAAAAATAGAACACTAGAATTATTAGTACCTAATGAGTATTTAGAAAAGGATGAGAAAGTTGTTGAAGTGCCTTTACTAGGTAAGGTTACTGCTGGTAATCCTATTGAAGCAATAGAAATGCCAGATGAATTTTTTTCACTACCAGTTGGGTTAATTCCTAATAAAAAAGAAGTTTTTACTTTAAAGGTTAGCGGTGAATCGATGATAAATGTTGGAATTTATGACGGTGATATAATCATTGTTCAAAGACAAAATACTGCTAATAATGGTGATACAGTTGTAGCTATGACTGAAGAAAATACTGTTACAGTTAAAACTTTTTATAAAGAAAAGGACCATATTAGGCTACAACCTGAAAATGATTATATGGAACCGATTATTTTGCCTAACTGTTATATTTTAGGAAAGGTTGTAGGATTATATAGAAAATTATAAAATACAAAAAGCGAGTTTAATTTAATTACTCGCTTTTATTATGTCATTTATTATATGGCTTGCTATTATTAATCCTGCTGCACTTGGTACGAAACTTGTTGAACCTGGTGTTCTATCTTTTGTCTTTATTGGTTCTTCGTTACTCCAAAGAACTGGAATTTTGCCCTTTATTTTTTCGTCTTTTATCCATTTTCTTAATATTTTAGCTAGTGGGTCATAATTAGTTTTTCTAATGTCACTTATATTTAGTTTAGTTGGGTCTAATTTATTTCCCGTACCCATTGATGATATAAAAACTATATTATGTTTTAGACAAGATAATATTATTTCTTTTTTTGTCATTATTGTATCACACGCATCTACTACATAATCAGGTTTATATTTATTAATAATTACATCGGTATTAGTGTCATTTAAAAAGGTATCTAATGTTTCTACTTTGCATTCTTTATTTATATCATTGATTCTTTCTTTCATTGCATCTACTTTTTTCATACCAATGGTTGTGTCAAGTGCTATAATTTGTCTATTTTTATTAGTTATATCAACGTTATCATGATCTATTAGAATAATATTAGATATGCCACTTCTAACTAATGCTTCTACTGTATATCCACCTACTCCACCTATTCCAACTACCATTACTGTTTTCTTTTTAATACTGTCTAGTTTATCTGTACCAATTATTTTTTCCAATCTATCAAACATAATATCACCTCAAAATCAAAAAAATCCAGAAGGTCGGTCCTGTCAAACGATAAAACCTGCATATGTACAGGTGGGTGCACTTACGTAGTTATCTAGGATTCCTTTAGCGAACTGCAAAGGCATTCAACACAAACTACTGATCAGTTGCTCCCGTATCGTTAACTTAGTCGGTTTTATATGCGACAATCACGATTCTTCTAGACAATTTAAGTATAACATACATTTCTATTTTTTTAAAGATGTTTACTTAGATTTTACATTATTTTTGTGTTTTATCTTATTATTAGTGTTGATTGTTTAACACTTTTTATTTAATTATGCATAGACTACACTAGGTGATTATCATGTATTTTAATCATGAAAATATTACTTTATACTATGAAAAGTATGGAGAACATAAAAAAAGTATAGTGATACTTCCTGGTTGGGGTGATACGAGATGTACTTTTACTTGTATGATTTCCTTTTTACAAAACTATTTTACTGTTTATGTTGTTGATTATCCTGGTTTTGGCAATAGTACTTTTCCCTGTAGGGATTTAACTATTTATGATTATAGTAATTTGATTTATGAATTTATTAAAGAACTAGATTTAGATGATCCTATCTTAATTGGTCATTCTTTTGGTGGTAGAATTATTACTACACTACTTGGCTATTATAAATATAAATTTTCTAATATCGTTTTAATAAATAGTGCTGGTATTAAGCCTAAGAAAACCTTATTTAAGAAGCTTAAAAGTTTTTACTATAAATTTCTACAAAAATTAGCCAATGTTCTTCCTAATAGAATTAAGTATAAATGGAAGAATTATCTTTTTAATAAATTCGCATCAACTGATTATAAAAATTTAAATGAAAATATGCAAATAACTTTTAAAAATATAGTTAATGAGGATTTAAAACCTTATCTTAAAAACATAAAAAGTAATACCCTTCTTATATGGGGTTCCAAGGATGATGCTACACCTATTAATGACGCTTATGTAATGAATAAACTTATTGATAATTCAGAACTTATAGTTTTAGAAGGCGCTACTCATTTCTCGTATTTAGAACAGGTTGGTTTAGTAAATAGTATTTTGTATGAACAATTAAAAGAAGAGATTATTTAATCTCTTTTTTATACATTAATATATTTGAAATACGAAATGATAAATGCTAATGTTAAGCCTATGTATATTACTAATATGATTCCTAAGTATATTACTAGGTAAACATAGTATGCTAAGTTATTTAGTAGTTTTATATTTAGCAGTTTTTCATATAAATTAGTTTTAATTATAATTACTGTTAGGATTAGTGTAACAGTGCTAATTATTAACCCTATAATAAATCCTTTTGGCATAAATGAAATATTTATGTTATTTTCACCCTTTGATAGTTTAATACCGATAAAATTATCATATACCTTCAAGATTTCAATATTTTTACCGTTATTGGTTGCTTTATATCCTTCGTTATATGTAAGTGGCAAAAATAATATTTTTTCTTCTTCACTATTAATATTTACATCTATTTTGTTTTTATAAAACTTTATATCTGTATCTATTTTTTCTTCTTCAATAAATTTTTCATATTTTACATTATCCATTAATCCAACTGTTATGTTGTTAAGTCCTATGTTTTCTCTTAATACTATTTTTAAGTTGATTGTTTTGTTCTCATAAGTTCCTAAATTCATAACACCATTATCATCTTCATGAAATGCTTGTTGAGCAAATAATTTATCATTTATATAAATATTAAAATCTCTATAAATTTGAAGATTATCTATATTAGCAATTGATCTTAGTATTTCTAGATAAACTGTTTTCTTACCTGTTATTTTTATATCTTGTTCTAGGTAATTTATCATTTCTGGATCAATAATTTCGTAATTAGTGTATTGACTATCTTTAATAGCTTCTATGTTATTTAATGTAAAATCTTCTTTTATTTCAAAAATGTTATCATCGTTTTCAGTAATGCTTTGATACAAACTATTAGAAATTTCAAAAGAATTTTCTTTATCAAAAATTGTATCATTTTTACTTAATAAGTATCCATATGATGGTTCTTTTGTTAGTTCATAAAAATATAATTTTCCGTAAGTACCTTTTAAGTCATAATATTGGTAATCAGTTTTCTTTCTGTTAATTATATATTTATTAGCCATTATACTATCAATAAACAAGTTACCACCTCTAGAGTTTGTTTTAACCCATGATGATGAATAACCTATTTTTTTAAGAGTTTCAATATTATTTTTATCAGTTAACGATGTAAAGTGATCTAAATTATGATAATTACTAACTATACTACTATTAGTTATCATATTATCTGCTTCGTTTTTTATTCTATAGTAGTCATTTTCTTTATATGCTTGATTTAAGCTATTTAGTTCTCTATATTGACCCATTAATATTTCTTGTTCTTTATCCATACCTAAATAAATTGAAGTATTAACGATAATATGTGTAATTGTTAATATAGAAATTAAAATTAAAGAAAATTTATTTAGTTTTTTATTTAGTAATATTACTATGAAGCATCCAACAATACATGCTATAAGTGATAAAACTAGAATCAGTAACAAAGTATGGTTACCAGATATTGTTAATGTTTCAATAGCTGTTTGAAAATTATTATAATTTACATACATAATAATAAATGTAGATATTGAAATTACTAGTGTTAATATCGTAGATATAATTTTACCTTTTTTAATTTCAATTCCTTTAATTTCTTTATAATTATTAAAGCCATGACATGCTCCCATCACTAGTAAAAACATAGTTATAAAACCAAAACGATATGGGAAAAAGGCATATGAACCAAAATGCCATGCTTTATTTATTGGTTCTATAATTACTGGAATTAGGACTATTAGTAATGTTGGGATATAAAATGTCAAATATTTAAAATTTTTTTTATATTCTTTTAATAAGAATAATAATCCTGTATACATTAATCCACCAAATAAAAACATACTTAATTTATCAGTAATTGGTCCTGTTTTGGAATTTAATAAATCCCCATAACCACTGTTTATTCTGGAAGAAATTGAAATTTGGGAATATGCCGGTATTATAATAAATGATGCAATTAATAGACTTATTAAAGTTGATATTCCTAGTGATAATATAGCTTTTTTTCTAGCTTCTTTTTTTTCTTTATATACAAATAAATAAATAAGTGAAACTAAAAATATAAATATAATTACCATAATTGATGTATAAAAACTAAAAATTAAACTAAGTGTTAAAGTTATTATATACATAGTAGGTTTTTCTATATCTAATACTTTTTTTAGTCCTATAATAATAAGTGGTAACATGTACATTGTATCTATCCAAGGTGTTATCTGATACATCATTAAGCTAAATCCTGAAAAAGCATAGATAATTGCTAATAAAACACTTAATAGATTTGGTAGTTTTTTATAATATTTTTTAATGAAATATAAACAAGTTATGCTACACATTAAAATTTTAATTGCTATAATTACTGATACAAATAGATAGATATCACTTCTTGGGATAAGTAATACTAATAGACTAAATGGACTTAATATATAATAGGCAATTATACCTAAAAAATTGATACCACCACTTGATGTAAAATCAATTAGTAATGATTTACCGCCTTTAACTGAATCATATAGATGATAATAAAAGGCAGTGATTTGGTCATGCATATCTCCCCAAATAAGTGAATTATTTCCAAATGGATATATTCCTTTTATTAAGAAAATTATAGTCATTATACCTAGTACTATGGCACTAGTTAGTAAATATGGTTTTAATTTATTTATTGTATCTTTTTTCATAATACTGCTCCAGTCTATTTATTACTTATTTTAGTTAAATTTTTTAAAAAGTTTCTGCTTTTTAAATATAATCCAGAATATTGATCATAATATTCTGTAATAAATTCTTCTAGTTCCTTTTTAGTCTCATTTTTGATATCTAATTTAGTAACTTGATTTATGTCTACATAAATAAACATTCTTATTAATTGAATAGTTTTACTTGAATATATTTTTCCTTCTTGGTAACAATTACTGCATACATAGCCACCATCTCTAGTAGATATCGTAACTATATTTTTAGTATTACCACAAATGCTACATCCATCAATATTAGGTCTAATACCTAAATAATCCAGTGTTTTTAATTCATAGATATATGTTAATGTTTCTGGGTCATAGTTTTCATTAATTTTTTTTATTGTTGAAATTAGAAGATTATAAATATTATTATCATCTGTATGCTTATATACTTGTTCAGTTAGATCCAGTAAATATGTAACATATGATATTTTGTCTATATCTATTAATACGTTTCTTAATGTGTCTATAACATCAGCACTTATTAGAGTAGAAATTCCGTTTGGTTTATAATAAAATTGAAAGTTAGCAAAAACTAGTTTTGAACTAACTCCTCTAAGTTTACTCTTGAGATTACGGCAACCTTTTGACATTATGCTAACAAGTCCATAATCTTTAGTTAAGACTTTTAGTATTTTACTAGATTCACTATAATTAGTTTCACCTATTACTATTCCTTCTGTTTTTATTATTTCCATACTTTCTACTTCTTTCTAGTCGGCCTAATAAATTAAAATATTTTATATCGCCTGTTTCTTTAAATAAATCCCATAATAGTTTTTCCATTTTTATCACCTATTTTATAATGGGAATTATTTCTGTTATTTATACTTTATTTTTAAATTTCTTCTTCAAGTCCTAATTCTTTTAAATATTTTTCTTTATCACGCCAGTTTTCAATTACTTTTACAAATAAGTCTAAGTATACTTTTTTCGAAAAGTATTCTTCTAAATCAACTCTAGCATCAATTCCGATACTTTTTAACATACTGGCACCTTTACCAACAATAATTCTTTTTATAGATTCTCTATCAACTATAATTACTGCTTGAATTATTACTTTATCTTTTTCTATTACTTTCTTTTCTACTAAACATGTTACTGAATGTGGTACTTCTTCTCTTGTTTTACGAAGTACTTTTTCACGTATTATTTCACTTATATAGAAATCAGTTGAAATATTAGTAAATGTTTCATCTTCAAATATTTTACCTTCATTTGGAAGATAGTTTTTAATTGTTTTAATAAGGGCACCAACATTATCATTTTTAAGAGCTGATATTGGAAATATTTCAGCAAAATCATGTAAGTCTTTATACTTCATGATAATTTCTAATAGTTTGTCTTTTGGTACTTTATCAACTTTATTTAAAACTAAGATAATTGGAAGGTTTTCATTTTTTATTCTTTCTAAAACAAACATGTCACCTTTACCAATACCAGATTCAACATCTACTAAAAAGAGAATTAAATCAACGTTTTCACTAGTTGAATACGCTTTTTTATTTAAAATATTACCAAGTTTATTTATCGGTTTATGAATACCTGGTGTATCTACAAATACAATTTGACTTTCATCATCTTCATAGACACCTTGAATAACATTTCTAGTAGTCCCAGCTTTATTTGATGTGATAGCTAATTTTGTTTCTAATATTGAATTTAGTAGTGTGCTTTTCCCAACATTAGGACGTCCCACTATACTTACATATCCGCTTTTCATTTTATATCATCCTTTAATTTTTCAAATATTATAATTTTCATTTCTTACCTCTTAAAACAACTCTATTATTTTAGGAATAAAAATAATTCCTGCCACTAAAAATGACATTACTGATAAAACTAGCGAAGCACCACTGGCGCAGTCTTTAGCTGTTTTAGCAAGTGAATGTTGTTTAGTTGTTTCTAGATCAACACATGCTTCTATAGCACTATTAATCATTTCACAAGCTATTACTGTACAAATACATATAACAACCAGTATTAATTCTATTTTAGATATATTAAGGAGAAAGCTTGTACTTAGTACTACTATCGTAGCTAACATCATGATTAAAATGTTGTGTTCATTTTCAATAGCATAAACGATTCCATCTACTGCATGTTTAAAGCTTTTCCAGTATCTTATAAAAAAATTACCAGTATCCTTGTTTCTTACTACCTTTTTCATACTAATCTTCCCTTCTGATACCAAATTCATTTAATATATCTTCTTGTTTTTTAAACATTATTTCTTCTTCATCTTTTTCCATGTGATCATAACCTAATAAGTGTAATAAACCATGAATAGTTAAGAAAGATAATTCTCTTAAGAATGAGTGTCCATATTCTTTAGCTTGTTCTTCTGCTTTCTCAATACAAATATAAATATCACCCAGTAATCTATGATCTAATTCAATGGTTTTATTATCTTCGAGTGCAAAACTAATTACATCAGTTACTCTATCTACATTGCGATAAGTTCTATTCATATCATGAATAGTTTCACTGTCGACAAAAATTATATTGAATTCAACATTTTCTAGTTTTTCTTTTTTAAGAGTAAACTTTAGGAGTTCGTATAATTTATCTATTTCTTTATCTAACTTTTTATCTGTTTCATTAAAAATCTCATATGTATTCATCTAATCATCACCATCCATATATAAGCTGAAAATATTCCTAGTATTAATACTGATACTGTATTCAAAAACCCTTTACTCTTAAATACTTTTGGAAGGGAATCACCAATAGTATTGAATAATCTATATATTCCATATCCAATAAAACCACCAATTACATTTAAAATAATGTCGTCAATATCAAATACTCTACCAATTAAAAGCTGGGTTGTTTCTACTGTTACCGATGCAAAAAATACTAGACACAGAGCATGAAATGGTTTTTCTAATTTTGCATATAACGATGCGAAAATTCCATATGGTATAAATAAAACAACATTACCAATAACATTTTTTATAAATAATCTACTACCAAGTTTATAACGCATTATTTCTTTAAAAGGGACTAAATTATTTCCACTTATATATAATGATTGGTCTTCAAACGTTACAATTTGAAATAAACATAAAATATACACTAAGAAAAATAATAACATTATTTCTTGGTATAAAACAAATGGTTTTTTATTTTTTATAATATCTGTTATACGAATTGAAGTAATTGTTAGGATACAGATAATTACCATTGGCCATGTAAATTCCATAACTCCTTTAATTGTACTATCAAGCGGTGTTATCATACTCTCACCTTATTTCTTTTCATTGTTCTGTTTCAGTATTATTAATTATTTCTGATATTTCTTGATAAGCGGTAATATCTTCATATACTTTATAAAACATCACTACTATTATTTTACTATCTTCTTCAGTTATTTTCAAATTTTTTTCATATAATATTTCAATATTTTCACCCAAATTATCTTTTAAACGTTTTTTAGCTATTGAACTTGCTTCTGTTACAGCATTATCTTTGGTATAAACTTTATCTATTACATTTACTTCTTCATTTTCAATCAACGAGATTGATAGTGGTAAGATACTATTTTTTAGTTTAAAAATTTCATTCTCAGTACTATTTTTATATTTATTAAAATCAAATAGATGTATGTTTTTACTAAACCATTTGATATCTAATATTTTTTGTTTGTTGCCAGTTTTGGTTTCTTCACGATAATGATATGGTAATTCTACCTTTACATTGTACCAAGTTTCAGCATATATTTTTCCTTCTGCTTTTACTTTGGCTACTTCTTCTTCTTTATTATGAATAGTACCACTTATTAATATATCCCCTTGTTTTACATATTGGTCTTTCTTAATTATAATTTCACCGGTTGAGGAAAGTATTTTTTTTATTAGTCCATTTTTCTTAGCAATAACATTTCTTGGTTTGTTATCAATTATTTCGTTTTTTTGTTTTCGTTCTTCTACTTTTATTATATATTTTGTTCCTTGTCTTTCTATTTCTAACCAGTCTATTTTATCTTTATATTTTTTTAAAATATTTTCTTTGATTCTTTCTTTTTTTTCATAAGATGACACTAAATTATATTTTTTTATTCCTTCTAATTCCAATTCCTCTAATATTAATTCTCGTAATTCTTTATCATTATGTACTACCTCTATATCGAAAATAATGTTAGTAAGGCCTAAGAAAATTAATAGTCCTATTCCTAATGCCACTAGAAAAAGTATGTATTTTTTTATAAATTGTTTAAAGGCGGCAATACCATAGACTTTTATTATATTTATTTCATAGATAGTTTTAATATCTAATATTTTTTTATAATCGGATTGTGTTACTTTAACTATAACACTATTTTTTTCAAATTCAATGTTTAAAAATTCAATACGCATTTTGTGTAAATTATGAATAAATCTTTTTACATCTTTTCCTGTTATTTTTAGACTATAGTAACTTGTTATCATTTTCTTAACTCAATATTCTCAAAATTTCCTACTACTATAATTTCATTATCTAAAAGTTTCTTGACTCTTAAATTTTTTCCTTTTATTACTACTACTCCGTTTTTGTGTGTAAGGGAAATTTTTTCATCTTCCATATAGTTTATTTTTTCATAATTTACAACATTTAACTCATCATTAATATAAATAATTTGAAAGTCAACATCGTTGATATATCTCATAATATTAAACACTGGTATCACCTATTTAAATGTATGAAAAAAAAGACTAATTATTAGTCTTTTTAGTTATTTAACTTACTTCTGATTAATCCAGATACAATTCCCATATCTGCTTTACCTTTAACAAGTGGTGTTACTGTACCCATTACTTTACCCATATCTTTAATTCCAGCAGGATTTACTTCAGCAAACACTTTATCAATTATTTCAATTATTTCTTCTTCTGTTAGTTGTTCTGGTAAATACTTATTTAAAATTTCAATTTCAGCTTTGGTTTTATCAATTAAGTCTTGTCTATTTCCTTTTTCAAATTCTTTGATTGATTCATTTCTAGTTTTAATTTCCTTTGATACAACTTCAATTAATAATTCATCATTTATTTCTTTTTTGTGGTCAATATTTTGCATTTTCATATTTCCTTTAACTGCTCTTAAAGTAGTTAAACGAACACTATCTTTTGCTTTCATAGCTTCAATTAAATCTTGATCCAACACTTTTACTAAATCCATTTTTATCTCTCCTTTTTATAGAAAAAGACTAATACTACGATTAGTCTCTGTTTTTATTAGCTTTGTTACGTTTACGAGTATTTTTAATACCTTCTTTTTTAGCATTTCTTCTTTTTACTCCTGGTTTATCGTAACCTTCTCTTTTTTTGCATTCAGAAGGGACTCCATCTCTAGCAACTTTTTGTTTAAATTTCTTTAACGCAAATTCAAGATTTCCATTTTTAACCGCTACCTGTGTCATAATTTCCCCTCCTTCCACATGTTTACTAAATTAGATTATAACTCAATCTAATATAATTTTCAACATTTTTTTCACTTTTATTTTTTTATTTGAAAAGTTTTGGCTTTTTTATCTCTTCCCTCTAACTGTTTAATTCTTTCTTCACATTTTTTTCTTATAATTTCTTGTTCCTCTTCAGTAAATTTTAATGATTTAGCAATAATATTTTCTGATAAATCTTTTATTTCTTCTAAAAATGATGGGCTATTTAACAAATCGATAAAAGATTCTTTTGTTTCATCATCAATTTGTTTTAACCATTCTTCCTCTTTTTTCTCTAGTGGTAGTCTTAAATCATTTTTTAAAATTACTTCTAGTACATCAAAATTTTGTGATTTCATGTTTTTCGCCTCAATATAATTATACGCTTTTTATTATTTTTGTCAAAACAAAAGGAGATTATAAATCTCCTTTTGTTAATATACAACTATATCGTATAAAAATCTTAAAAATGTTCCGGCGTATATACCAAGGTTTAATATAGTATTTAAAATATAATTTAATACTGTTAAAATTATTGGCAAACATAGTATAAGTAGTATTGTTTTTATAATTTTTTGATATTTTTCTGCATGGTTTTTGATTTTATTTACACTTTGCAAGAACATACTTTTTTACTTCCTATTCTTCTAATAGAAGTACCTAAACTTTGACCAAGGCTATAAATAAATTTTCCTACGCTTAAGAATGAGTTAACAATTGCACCAGAAATATTAAATCCACCAACAATTAACATCAATTCATTATTACATATTTTCTCCATTTCATCCTCCTAATTACATCTTAAAGGTCGTGCTATGCCATCAAGTACACCAACTACGAAGATTGTTGCTGCAATAATTCCTGCTGCACCCCAAAATCCAATGCCACCTTTTACCTGTTCTAATTCTTTTTCATTTAATTTTTTCATCCAATTCCTCCTGTTATAAATTCAACAATTGTTTCATATATGGTTTTTTTACTCTTTAAAAAATAACATTCTGTTATAATTCCATTTGTTTTATAGTTATAGGGATTTATATATATAGTTTGATAAATATTATTGTCTAGGGTTGAATAATTGTTACTTATTTTTATAATTTCATATTTGTATTCTTTTTGATTAATAAAAAGTTTTTTATTGTTTATATAATAGTCAATATTTTTACTATTTGTAATTAAATAATACTGTTCGTTATCTTTTATTAGAGTCTGTTTTTCATATATAGAAAATTCGAATTTATATAATATAATAAATATCCCTATTGTTAATAAAAATAGTATTAAAATCATTAACCAATTATTATTTTCTTTGTCTTGTATTAATTTATAATCTTCAATATCGAAGTTATTCTTCATAACTTACTCCGTTTTCAATTTTGTATTTTTTATTAAATAAGTCTTGGTTATGAAATCTGTGTGAAATAATTATAAATGTTTTATCTTTATAAGTATTAAATAAGTTTGTTAGTATTTGTCTTTCTTTCTCAATATCCACTTCATTTAACGATTCATCTAAAATATATATGTTGGCACCTTTTAACAATGCTCTAGCTAATATAATTCTTTGTCTTTGGCCTCCACTTATGTTAAAACCATTTTCTTCTAGTAACATATCGTAAGCCATGATACTATTACTAGTAAATTCATCGATCATACATAGTTTAGCAATGTCTAAAAAGTCATTATAATCTATTTGTTTATCTAATACGATATTTTGGTATATTGAATCAGTAAATAGTGTTTCTTGTTGTGAGATGTAGCTGATCTCTTTTCTAATATTATTAGAATTACAATTATTTATATCTTTATTATCGTAAAAAAGAAGATTATTTTTTATCTCAAGCTGTTTTGATAGGATTTTTGCTAATGTACTCTTTCCACTACCACTACTACCGTATATTAGTACTTTATCACCAGGATTAATATCTATATTTATATCCTTTAGAAATTGATCATGGTTATTATAAGAATATGTTAAATGATTAGTTTTTATTTTACCCATTAGTTCTTTTTTTGATTTTTTATAGTTAGTTTTTTCTTCCTCTATTTCATATAATTCACTTATTCTTTCAAAAGAAGTCTTTGCTTCTTTAAAAGATAGATCTAAATCAATAATATTTTTTAGGGGTTCTAATAAATAATTCATTAAAGTAATGAATGTTATTAATGTAGAAATATCAATACTACCTTTTACTACCAAAAACGAACCAAATAATAAAATTAATAAATTACTTATTTCACTAACTATATCTTTTAGAAACTGTTCTATTATAAAACATTTATTATAAGATAAACTATTTTTATTATATTTACAGTATTTAAGTAGAAAATTATCTTCAATAAATGGTTTAATATTTTGATTTTTTATTGTTTCTATACCACTTATAGTTTCTACTAAATATGAATTTAATTTTGATGATGCTTCCTTACTAATTCTTATTTTCTTTTCTAAGATTGGTTTAAATATCACGATAATTACGAATATTACTATGATACTGATAATTAGTATAAAGGTTAATTTAACATTTAGTAAAAGAAGTGTAAAAAACGTAAATATTGCTAATACTAAATCTAATAATACTGTAACTAATAATTTACTAATGACATTTCTAATACTCCCTAGATCCTCCATTCTAGCTATTATTTCACCAGTAGTTCTATTTTTATAATAGAGATATGGAAGTGATAAAATATGATGGTATACATTCGATAACAATTCTTTATCAAGTTTGTGATTAATATAATTGATTATATGATTTCGATAATAATTACTAACTTCTTTTATAATAACAACGAAACCAAATATTAAGGAAATTAATAATAAATTATTAATTGTTTTATACTCAATTACATAATCCATTATTATTTTAAAATGAAAGGAACTTATAATATTAAAAAGTGTAAACATAGTTGAAAGTGTGAGAAGTAATATAAGTTTTTTTGAATTATGAGCCAAAAAGTTGTTTATAAAATCCTTCAATACAGTGTTCTTTTTAATATACATTATTTTCTTTTTGGGTTTTAGAATGATATATTGGTTTGTTGAAATTTTTTGAAATTTTTCAAATGATATTTTTGTTAGCGAGGTATTATTTGGATCAGCTAGCAAAATCATCTTCTTCTTATGATCAATTTTATATATTACTACAAAGTGGTGATAGCTTTTATTAATTACTACATGGGCGATACATGGTAAATATTTTTTATTAATTTTACTAATATCACTTCTTGCACCAAAACTATCAAATCCTAATGTTTTAGACGCTTCTATTAAATCATAAGCTGATACACCTGACTTTGTAGTATTAGTTATGTTTCTTAAATACTCTTTAGATACACCACCACCATAATATCTAACTAGCATTAAAAGCGAACATACGCCACAATCTTTCAAGTCGTTTTGTTTTTCAAATGGATACTTCATATTTTCACCTCCTAATTAGATTATTTTAAAAACTTTGCAATTTACTTCGACAAAATTAAAAAAAGTTCAATTTTTTGAACTTTTTTAACCTATTTGACACATTTTGGTGTCTAATACTGAATATAAATAAATATTTGTTTCCTTATTTGTTTTTTCTTTTATATATTCTTGATAGCCTTTTAATTGATTTAAATAGGCTTCATCTTCGATATGTTTTAATTTATAATCAATAATATCAATGTGATCATCATATTCTAATATTAAGTCAATGATACCATGTTTCTCATTATTATCTTGTGATATATAAAATTCATACTCTTTTAATATATTTGCATTTTCTATATTTTTTAATAATGGTTGGTTTAAAAAAGAACTTATGCATTTTCTTTCATAGTCTGAAATATCTAATTCTTCTAATTCTGGATTTTTAAAGTCAACTGTTTCAAATAATTCATGAATTCTTAAACCAAATTCCAAATTTTTTTTTGTTTCCTTATCAATTAAGTTATGAATGTTTTTAGAAAAATGATTTGTTTCTAATATATTTTTTTCTTTAGTATATTCTTCTACTATTAAACCATTTGGTTTAACTTCTTTTTCTAATTTAGTAACATTTAAGATACGATAGTCTTGTGATAATGGAATATTTCCTAAATCAATATTTACAATATACCCAGCTAATATTTCATAAATACTTTTTAAAATATCTAAAAATGAATGATATTGTTCCCTTTTACTTGATACTACTACACCATTCTCTATTGTAGTTTCTTCCTCGTCTACACTAGAAATAATAATCATTTGTTCCTTGCATCTAGTAAGAGCTACATAAAATAATCTAATCTTCTCACTTATTTCTTCTTTAAGATATTTCTTCTTTAAAAGCATTTTGTAGAAAGTATCTTGGTATCCATCTTTAAAACATGGTGTGATAATACCGTAATCATTGTCGAATAACACTTTTTCTTTTAAATCACTAATGTTAAAAGGTGCTGATAAACCACTGTAATAACATATAGGATATTCTAGACCTTTTGATTTATGAATGGTCATTATTTGAACACTATCACTATTACCAACTGAAACTGGTATTTTTATTTCTTTCCCACTTTCAATTATATATTCTAAGTAAGTTATAAATTTATGATAATCATATCCTAATTCTTGAAGATTAGTAGTTAAATCTTTAAAGTATTCTAATACTGATAATCCCATACTTACATTTCCATAAGCAATAATAGTTTTTGAAAAATCAAATTTATCGACTATCTCATTCATTAATTCTTTTAGACTTAGTGTTTTTAGATTGTCTACTATCTCTTGTGCTGTTTTTACTATTTCTGTTTCAAAATAGGTATTATTTTTTATAATGTTAAATATTTCATCATCACTATATGAAAATAAATAACTTCTAGCGATACTAGTAAAACTATATTTAAAACTATTTTCAAATGTCTTAGTTTCTAAACACTCAATTAGTTTTAAGATATTTTTTACTAAGTATACCTCATTTTGGTCCATGATATTTTCATCTCTTAAAATATTTAATGGAATTTTCATATATTCAAAAATCTTTTTGTACAAAGTAAATTTACTACTACGATCCATTAAAATAACAAAGTCACTATAAGTAATATCACGTAGGATGCATGTATCTTTATCAAACACTTGATACTTATCATTTATTTTCTTTTTTATGTCATTAGCTATAATAAAGGCTTCTATTTCATCTTTAGTATATTTTTTATATGGTGAATCTTTTTCAATATGATAATTATAAATATTTATATTATAATTTTGGTCAGTTTTACCTTCATTAATATAAGTATTATTGCCAAATACCATACGATGACTTTCTTGATAATTGGCACCACCAAAATCATTATCCATTATATAATCAAAAAACTCATTTATATTATCTAAAACTTCTTTACGACTACGGAAGTTCTTGTTTAAATCTATTTTTTTACCACCAATCTCTTTAGCGTAGTTATCATATTTTGTTTTAAATATTAGTGGATTGGCGTTACGGAAACGATAGATTGACTGTTTAATATCACCTACCATATATGTATTATTATTTTCAATTAAGTTAATAAACTGTTCTTGTAGATCTGATGTATCTTGATACTCATCAATCATTATTTCATTAAAATAATTTTTTAACTCTTCTCTAATATCTTCATATTTTACTACTAGATCAATAGCTAGTTTTGAAATATCAACGAATTCAAAGACATTGTTTTCTATCTTATAATCCATGATTTTTTCATCTAATTTATTAATAATATCAATCATAACTTTTAAATAGTCATATGTTGAAAGATAGTCATTTATCATTTTTTCACTATTATCAAAAATAGTCATTGCTTCTAATTCGTTTATTGAACTTTTTATTTCTTCTTTAGCTAATTTTTCTTCTTCAGTACTATTTTTAGTTAATCTTGGAAGTTTAATATCTTGGATGCTTTCTTTTATTTCATCATAAGTTTTTGATTCTAATATAGCTGATAGTACTTCTATATATGAATAGTAGTTATCGCCATCTAGAATTAGTTCTAGTTTTCTTAGTGAGTTATCTATCTTAGATACTGTTTTTAAAAGGATTTCATCGTATTCTTTCTTTTTGATATAAATATTTTCTTTATTATAGAATTTCTCTAAATAAGAGTTTAAATAATCTTTTTTATCATATTTTAAATCAAGTTTATCATTGATACTTAAAATATACTTTTTGATTTCTTTATCGTCACGTAGTGAAAAATCAGTGATTAGTTTTAAAAATATTTCATCTTCATTATGATAGTATTCATTAAATATTTCATCTAGTGTCTCTTTTTTTAGTAACGATATAACGTTTTCATCAATAATAGAAACATTTTTATTTATGTTTAAGCGATCATGATATTTTTTTACTATTGATAGTGCGAAAGAATCAAAAGTTGTGATATAAGCTTTATCGATACGATTTACTTGTTCAGTGTAACCATTTTTAGCTATTTTATCACGAATACGTAACATCATTTCATATGCAGCTGCTTTAGTAAATGTTAAAATTAATACCTCATCAATATTTACTCCCTCAGTTACCTTTCTTAAGGCACGTTCTGACAATACGGCAGTTTTTCCTGAACCAGCTCCAGCACTAACTAAGATATTGCATCCTTCTAAATTGATAGCTTGAGACTGTTCTTCTGTCCATCTAGGCATCTAAATCACCTCCTAGAAAATCTAAATCTTTATGTTTTTCGAGTTCAATGTAATCTTTTTCGGTTTTGAAACATATATCCCTATAACTACAAAATTCACATCCGATTATATCTTTATCAACTTTTTTTGGATTAATAGAAAAATCACCATTTAGGATTAAGTTAGTTCCTTCTTCAATTTTAGATTCAACTAGTTTATCCATTCTATCCATTTGTTTATCACTTAATATTTTAGAATAAGCATAAAAACCTTCTTTTTTCTTTTTTAAACTACTTATAACTTCGCTATCATAATAAGTCATGTCAAACTTTTCTAATAATTCTTCATTATCAGTTGAGTATCCTACAAGTTTTAGGGCATTTTCTTTAAGTTCATTAATAGTTTTACCGGATGTGGCTTTCATATCTTTATTTATTATCTTTTGAAGGTAGAAACCTACTATTTCTAGGTTTGGAAATAAAGAACTTCTTTTTATAAAATATAAATAGATTGGAAGTTGCATACCGATACCATAAATAATATTATTTAAATTAGATGGGAGATGTCCTGTCTTATAATCCGTAACAGCTACTAGTGTTCTATTTGGTTCTTTTAAAAAACTAATTTTATCTACAATGCCAACAAAGTTAACTGGGATGTTTTTATTATTTTTAATAGGAATAGAAAATCTCTTTTCATATAAAAATTCGTTAAAATAACTATAATTTTTATGTTTATTAATTATTTCTATATCGTATTTTAATTCTTGTTTTAATTTTTCTAGAAGAATTATTTTATCAAAAGTAAATTCATATTTACTTGCTTCTTTATTCCATGATTCATCAAAATTAAAATTACTATTAAAACACTGCGACAAAACATAGTGAAAAATATTGCCAATATTCATATAAAATTCATCTATGTTTTCTTCTTTTATATTTAAGATGTTACTAATATAGTATCTAAAGCCACAACGATAGTATTCATCAATGGTTGAATATGAAATGTTAAATGGATTTTTAAGATTGGCTAATAATTTATCATTATTAATACCTTTAAATTTATTATCATAAGTATGATATTTTAAATCTTTATAGTTTGGCATTAAATATTCTAAATTATCACTAATTGTTCCATATTTATAGAATTTATCATATTCTTTAGATAAAGTTATTTCATTATAAAAATTAGAAATATTAAATGGTATCTTAGGATTTTTTATTACCTCATATCCCTCTTCTTTTATTAGTAAACATGGATTGTATGAATTAAATGCTGTTTTTAATTTATATGTAATAGTTAGATTTATATCTTGATTCAATTGATTTTTAAGATCGTTTAAACTGTTTATATTATTACTATTACTATCAAATAAACCTAATTCAGTTTTCATACTGTCACTTAGAAAATCTTCATCTTTATAGATATTTGGATAGTTTTCTTTATTAAAACCAATTAAATATGCATAATCATTTTTGTTGACTTCGTATAAATCACATGTACTTACACAATCAGTTTCATGTTTTTGGTTTAGATATGTATTTTTAAGATCATTTTCAATCATTTCATATAGTTCTTTTGTATCACAATCAAACTCGACATATTGATTAAAAATATTAATTATCTTATTTAAAACTTCAACATCTATTTTCTCTTTATAAGTATCGATTATTTCTGAAAATGAAATGTTATCTTTTATTTTAGTTAATATCTCTTTACCTATTTCTATATCATAAAGCGATATTTTTTTATCAGATTTTAATGGTATATGGCACCAATTAAAAATAGTTTTTAATAGGTTTTCATATTCACTACTTGGAGTTATAATCTTAATATTATTAATTGAAATGCCATTATCTATTTTTACCTTAATATCATGACAAATGTAAGCTATTTCGTCTTCAATATCATCGAATTCATATACGGTGTGTATTCTTTTATTATGATTTTCTTTAATATGATTGAAATTTGGGAGATTTGAGAATATTTTTTCATAAAATGGGGCAAGTTTATTATATCCATATACTATTACATTAGTTTTATTTAGATAATACTTAAAAAAAGGATTCTTTATTAATAGTTTTCTGACTTCTAATTCTTTTTTTACAGTTAATAAAGTATTTAATTTTTTTGATTTATAGTTTTTATCTTCTAAATAATAAAGTGACTGTAAATATTCTATTATGATATTATATTTAAGGTTTATTTTATTCATTAAATGAAAGATAGTTTTTTTATTATATGAAAAGAAGTAGTTTTCAGTAAATTCTTTTAAATCCATTATTTTATATGAAATTAGTTTACTGCTTTTATTTAATTCTACTACTACTTTCTTCTTTATACTATTTGGACATATTATTAAGTTATTTTCTTTTAAATTGTCTATCATATTACCACATCTTTTCTTTTTTTATTATATCAAAAAAACATACCAAATGGTATGTTTTATTTTTGTAGGATTATACTTTCTTAAATACTAGTTACCAGCAACAACTGCAGCGTTAGCGTAAACGTTAACTCTAACTTTAAATGCTTGTCCATTTAATGGATAGAATTGTTCGCTAGCACTGAAACCTTCTGGTGCTTCTGTTAAACCAGCAGCCTCAGCTTGGCTTACTGTATAAATAGTTCTATCAGTACTTACATAAGCAATTCTTTCATAGTTACCTTTTGTAGCATCATCTAATGCATAGTATGCAGTTGAAGTAATTAAATTACCATCTTCAATTAATTCATCAGCATTTAATGCAGCAGTACCTGTAGCAGCTGATTTTAATACGAATTCGTATGGTGAGTAGTCAGCACTTTCGTTAGCTGCTCCACCTTTGATCCACATTCTTAAATTGAATGTTCCATTATAGTTTGTAGCAACTCCGTCTTCAGCACCAGGAACAGTACCTTCAAACATAACTCTTTCATCTACACCGTCTGGTAATGTGATATCTTCTGGTGCATCTAATTCACTAAATAATTTAACTGTAGTAGTATCACCACTAGTAGTATAAGTGTAGTTAGTTCCATTAGCAGCATCACCAGTATTTTCTAAATATAATTTAACTTGGTTGTTAGCTAAGCTAGAAGCTTCTAAATCTTTTCTAGCAGTAACTACATATTCAATATTAGCTTCTCCAGTAATCTTTGATGTAACAGTGAAATTAAATACATTGTTATCACCAGTTTGTGCCATACCATCTGTATCGCTCATTGGTAAAGCATCTTGAATGTTGATACCATTTCCTTCTGCTTCTTTTTCATCGTATAAGAATGTAATAGTACCAGTTGAAATTGTGTTTTCTGTCACACCTTCTTTAGTATAACTAAAGAATGCATAAGTAACTCCAGCAGTAATTAAAACTAAGCTAATTACGCCAAGTACTGAAAGTAATAATCCAGTTGACTTTTTGTTCATTTTATTTTCCTCCTACAATAATATTTAGATATCTTCATATCTTAATACCATTATACCAAAGCTACATTTTTTTTCAATACTAATTTTTTATTTTTTTTAATTACCTTATATTTAAAGAGAAAAAATATAAATTTGACAATGTCAATTGACACTTTTTGTATTATTTTGGATAAATTTGTATCTAAATAGTGAAAAACCGTGATAATTTTTTGTTTTTTGTAGAACTTTGATTTGTTTTTCAATAATACCATCGTTTTCTAACCATTCGTTTATTCCCTTTCCTGCATATCCATCTTGTTTTCCAACTTTATATAGGGCTAATACTGGGATTAACTCAGATTTATTTTTAACTAACTCATTCCACTCATTAAGTGTTTTAATAAATGGTTTAGTTTGATGGTTAAAACCATAATAAATTTGTGGCATTATATAATCAATGTAGTCATCATCTTTTAACCAAGTTTTCACATCTGCATAATGGTCTTGGTAATTATTATCGATATTTCCGTCTGGTGAAATTCCAAATAATACATTAGGTTTAATTTCTTTTATTTTTTTATAAATAGTAGATATCAGTTGATTAACTTGACTTAATCTATAATCTTTTATTGAAATTGTATTTTCTACTTCTTTATAATTTTCTAAATCAATTGTATCATCAGGATAAAAATAATCGTCAAATAGAATGCCGTCGATATTATAGTTTTCTACTATTTCAACTACTCCACTTAATATTAATTCTTTTACCTCGTTACTAGCTGGATTATAATATATTCCTTTATCTTCTATTATTTTTACATGATTAGTATTTAACCATTTATATCCAGGGTTATCTTTACTTAATAAATTTATATCTGTTTGATTAGATATTCTATATGGGTTAATCCAAGCATGTAGTTTTATATCTTCGTTGTGTGCTTCCTCTATAAAATATTTTAATATATCTATATCAATATCTTTTCCCTGGGTTCCTGAAATTGTATGTGTAAATGGGAAAATTTTTGAATCATAAATACTGTCAGAAAAAGGTCTTACATGTAAGTAAATTGTATTTATATAATTTTTCTTACATTCTTTTACCATTTTTTTGATTTCAGTTTGTATTGAATCAGAACTCTCTCCCTGGAAATAATCTAAGTATTCTATATATGAAATGAATATTCCTTTTGTTTCTTTTTTAGATTCTTGTTCATCATTATTAACTAAATAAATAAAAAAAGCAGTAATTATAATTACTGCTGTAACTTTAAGAAAATTTTTCATAGCTCACCATCCATTTAATTTTATGTACAAGCTATTTTATTATTACTTTTTCTTTGGTCTTATAATAAGTGTTGAACTATTAGTGAAGTCAATACCCTTTATAACTTTATTGTATTCATTTTTATTTAAAGAACGAAATATCTCAGTTTTGTTTGGTATTAATTTACCATATTCAATAATATCACTAGCTATATTATCAAGTGTTACTGGCGCGTTATCTATCATCATTACTTCTGATGAGATCCAAACTTTTTTTAATCTTTCTAATTCAGTTTCATCTATTTCTGTATTTTTTAACTCATGTTGGATCTTTTCTACTAACTCTTCTGGTTTTTCACTATCGGCTTTAAATGTAATAGTTAAGTAATCTCCTACTATTTCCCTTTCCATATAGAAAGCTGTCATTAAACCTTCTTTTTTTAGTGTTTCTCTAAATATTGAAGATAAACCAAATTTAATATTTAGCAACATGCCTATATAAAGACCAAATTTATAAACATCTTTTATACCTTTTAATGGTATTTTAATTCCATATCCAACTTTAGTATTTACGGCATTAAAAGTTATTTCTTTTTTTGAATCATTTACTTCTAATGGTTCTTTTTCACTATATACTTTAATATCAAAATTAGTTTTAGCGTTATTTAGTGTTTTATTATTCTTAATAATTTCAATAGCTTCTTCTTTATTAAAATCACCACTAATCATTAAGAACATGTTACTAGGCTGGTAGAAGGTATAATATGTATCGTATAGGTCTTCTTTAGTAATTTTGTAAATAGATTCAACTGTTCCAGCTATATCAATACGATGGTTATCTTTTTGGAATAATGCTTTTTTCATTTCTTCTTCGAAAGCCCATTCTATTTCATCATCATACTGTTTTATTTCTTCAGCAATAATGCCTTTTTCTTTTTCTACATTCTCATCAGTAAAGTATGGACTACCAACAAAATCTAATAAATAGTTTAAATTTTCCTTAAAGGCTTGATTACCTTCGAAATAATATCTAGTGCAGTCATAGTTAGTTGATGCGTTTGAATAAGTTCCTGTTTTGGAAGCAAAGGTAAATGGATCTACTCCATCTTCTTGTTCAAACATTTTATGTTCTAGAAAATGTGCGATTCCATCAGGTACTGTTATTTTTTCTTTTTTACCAAATGGTGTAAAAGTTGTTTGTACTGAACCATATTTAGTTAAGTAATGCATCGAATAATTACTTTTGTTTTTATATGGTATTAAATATACTTCTAATCCATTATCTAATTTTTCATAATAAACATTTTGATCAAGTCCTACTAATTCAATTGTTTTCATCTTCAAGTACCCCCTCTAGTAAGAAAATTGTATCTAGTTTTACTTTTTTAGCTACTTTTATAATATCTTCTTTGGTAACTTTCATAATTTCTTTTTTTCTTTCTTCAATATCACCAAGATTTAATAAATCTTTAGCTAAATACGTTTCAATAATAGCATTTTCATTGTCTTCTATTTCTTTAAGTAAGGAAATATAACTTTCTTTAACAACATTTATATTTTCTTCAGTAAATTTCCCGTCTTCCATTTCTTTCATTAGTTTTTTAATAAGTTTAACTGTTTTATCAAAGTTATCTTTTGAAATTCCAGCTTTTATAATCATTAAACTATCTAATTTATTTAATGACGAATAAACATAATAAGCTAATGAATGTTTTTCACGAATAATTTGGAAGAATTTTGATTCACTATTACCACCTAAAATCATGTTGTATAGTGTTAAAACATAGTTTCTTTCAAATTCTGTTAAATTTCCTATTTTGCATCCAATCGATAATTTAGATTGATTACTATCTTCTGTTTCTTTAAGGGTTTTTATTTTTGATGGTAGTTTATCATGTTCAATTAATTGTTGTTCTTTTGGACGTTTAAAAGTAGTAAAATTGAAATGCTTTTCAAACATTTCTACCATTTCTTCTTCGTTTATATTTCCAATTACATAAACATCTACTAAACTATTATTTAGTACTTTTTTATAGTAATTCATTAATTCTTCTTTATTTAATTTTTCTAAATCTTCCTGATATCCAAATTCACGATAACTATATGGCATATCTTTATCCATTTCTTCTAACATACGTATTACACTATAAGTAGTTGGATTTTCTTTAACTGCTCTCATACTACTTTCCATATTTTCATATAAGAACTTATACGCTTGGTTAAACTCTTCTTCTTTTGAAAAGTTAGGATTAAAAATTACTTCACTTAAAAATTTAATACTTTCTTCTTGCATACCTTCTTCAGTATACTTTTCATTTAGCATTGACATGCAAAAATTAATCACATTGAAACGACCTGATCTATAGGATTTTGTATATACATTTACGCCATATAAATCCTGTGCTTTTAATACCATATCTCTTTTAGTTGAATATGTATCAGTTGAATATGTTAAAAATGATGTTAACATATTACGAAGTGTTATTTCCTCTTTTTTTATTTTATCTCTTAAACATACTCTGATATTTACAGTTTTAAAACGGTCTGTTTTTATTAAATGTAAGTTGAATGCTGTCATATCAATTTTTTTATATTCCATCTGTCCACCTCTTTCTTAGTATATACAGTTTTTATAAAACTATTTCAAAATTGATTCTAAAGCTATTTTAATCATTGTGTGGAAAGAATTTTGTCTTTCTTCGCTAGTTGTTTCTTGTTTTGTCACTAAACTATCTGATACTGTTAAAATACATGTAGCTTTTTTATTTAAACTTTTAGCATTTGTGAATAAAGCAAATGTTTCCATTTCTACTCCAAGTACGTTGTATTTATTAACTAATTCTTGATAATTATTATTTTCTTTATAAAAAACATCACTACAATGAATTATTCCATTTTTTGTATCTACATTTAAATCATTAGCTGCGCTAATTAATTTTTTATTTAATTCTTCACTACTATAAATGATATTATCTTCTAAATTCATTTGTTCTTTAGCATAATTGGATACTGAATATGAACCTTCTACGATAATTGTATCATATAAATTCAATTTTTCTTTATATGCACCACAAGTCCCTACTCTAATTATTTCTTCTACATCATAAAATTTAAATAATTCATAAGAATAAATTCCCATACTTGGATTACCCATACCTGATGCAAAAATAGTTACTTCCTTTCCTTTATAAGTTCCAGTATAGGCTAGAATATTTCTAACTTGATTTACTAATTTATAATTTTCTAAATAAGTTTCTGCTATCATTTTGGCTCTTAGAGGATCTCCAGGCATTAAAACGATTTTAGCTATATCTTCTTTTTTTGCTTCAATATGTGCTGTTGCCATAATGTTACCTTCTTTCTATTTTTATTTACTACATAAACATTATACCAAATTTTGGAATTAACTTACCATAAATATTTAATATTTATTGAAATTATTTATTTTTTGTGGTTGTTGTGTTATAGTAAATAGCACGAAATGAGTGATGTTATGGCAAAATACGGATGGAATTTAGATGAACTCAAGAGTAATTTGTCACTTTTACAAAAAATATTAAAAATAGAAACTGATACTGATAAAATTAGTGTGTTAAATGATTGTATTGAAACGTACTGTGAAATGATTAGTTTAATTGATGAAGATTCTAATTTAACTGTAAAAGACAACGAAAATCCTTTGGATGATACATTGAAATATGATAGTTTTGAAGATTTAAAGCAAGAACAAATAGAATCATATCAATATTGTAATCATACTATTATCAATACTATTCTTTCAAGTTTTGCAATTTTAAATGATGTTTACCATAGTGATTTTATTTTAAATGGAAATTTATATAATCATTCTGATGAAGAATTAGTTCTTGTTACTAGAAATTTTATAAATAAAATGGTTCCTGACTGTTTTAAGAAACAATTTTTTGATGCTTTGCAATCATACAACAATATTCATTTTAATAGTAGTAAAAATATTAATACCTATTCAGGTATGACTTATTTTGAACCAATTTTTAAGAGAAAAGATATTTTTGTTTCAAAATCTGGTTTGTTGATAGATTTAGCAATTTTACCCCATGAGATTTTCCATTATTTTTTTAATGATACCAATGTATGTGTGGTGAATAATTACAATACATATTATACGACTGAATTTGAAGGGTGTTTTGCTAATCTATTATTTGGTGATTATATTTATAATAATGCTACTGAACTTAATAATTATTTTAATTCTTATTTTTTAGATCAATTTTATGATGATATGCTTAAACTGTTTATGAGAAATTGTTTTATTCAATCTATTAGAGAAAACGGAAGTTTTAGATTAAATAAATTTAATAAATGTTTAGAAGGTTATAATATTCTTCCTTTTGATGATAAGAATGAGATTGGCGAGTTTTTAAATTCACCACTTGAAATGGATATTAAATATACCCTCGGTTATTTAGTTGCATTTGACTTATACTATATTTATAAAAAGGATCCTGAGTTTGCTTTTTATTTATTAAAAAATATTAGGTTTATGAAGCATGAAAATGATATATTAGGATTACTTAGAAATAATCATATTACGTTTATGGATGATGGGTATGAGAATTTAAAAAAATACGTAAAGAAAATAGAAAGACAAAATTAGTCTTTCTATTTTTATTCTTCATCATCATTAACTAGTTTAATTAATACTTCGCGAGGTTTAGAACCATTTTGTGGACCAATGATACCTCTTTCTTCTAGTAGATCAATTATTCTAGCGGCACGATTGTAACCTAATCTATATTTTCTTTGTAATAGTGATGCACTTACTTTACCAGAGTTTACTACGAAATCTACTATTTCATTATATAATGGATCATCATATTCTTCTGGGGCATTTTTAACATCTCCTACACTCATACTTTCACTACTTGGTTCACTTTCACCCAAATTCATGAATCTTTCGTCATATTGTGCTTTTTGTTGTTCAATTGTATGGTCAACAATTTTTTGTAGATCTTCATCAGATACATAAGCTCCTTGAACACGAGATGGTGTTATATCACCCATTGGAGAGAATAACATATCACCTTTACCTAATAACTTCTCTGCACCGCTTTGATCTAGGATAGTACGTGAGTCAATATTAGATGATACTGCAAATGCTATACGTGATGGTATATTAGCTTTAATTACACCAGTAATTACATCTGTAGATGGTCTTTGTGTTGCAATAATTAAATGGATACCTGCAGCACGTGCCATTTGTGTAATACGCATAATTGAGTCTTCAACTTCTTTACTAGCTACTAACATTAAGTCAGCTAATTCGTCTACTATTACTACGATGTATGGCATATGATTCATCTTATCTTCATCAGGTAGATTTTCATTTTGTTTATCCACCCATTCGTTATATGTAGCAATATTTTTTACACCTTTATCACTGAATTTATCATAACGGTCTTCCATTTCACGAACAATTCTTTTTAAAGCATCATTAGCTTTTCTAGGATCCGTTACTACTGGTATTAATAAGTGCGGTACACCGTTATACATACTAAGCTCTACTTTTTTGGGGTCAACTAATACAAGTTTTACTTCACTTGGTTTAGTTCTCATTAAGATTGATGCGATGATACAGTTGATACATACTGATTTACCAGACCCTGTAGCACCAGCTACTAAAAGGTGTGGCGTTTTATCAATTTCACAGAAGATACTATTACCCATGATATTTTTACCAAGAGCTACTAGTAACTTACTCTTTTCTTTATTAGCTGGTACTGCTTCTAAAATTTCTCTTAGTCCAACTGGTGTTACTGAATCGTTAGCAAGTTCAATTCCAACTGTACTTTTACCAGGAATTGGTGCTTGAATACGTACATCTTTCTTAGCTAGAGCTAAAGAAATTTCTTTATTTAAACTTGTGATTTTACTCATCTTAGTTCCTGATGATATTTCAAGTTCATATTGAGTAACACTAGGCCCAACATTAACTTCTACTACTTTAGCATTAATACCAAAGTCTTTTAATACTTTTTCTAACTTCATTATATTAGCTTCAATAACATCGTTGTTACTTCCTGCTGCTTTCTTCTTAGTTTGAGATAAAATAGAAATTGATGGAAGTTTATAGTTATAATTAGTATTATCATTTATTCTTACTTCTGGGGTTTTAGATATAGGTTCAACTGGTCCTACACTGCTAATATTAATGTTTGGTATTTGAGAAGTTTCTTGTTTAGGCTCATCTTTTAAATGGGTGATTTCATCAATACTATGGATTTTAATTTTATTTTCATCTTTTGATTCTACCTGAGTTAAAGCATCCCTAATTACTGATGAATCATTAACAATGACACCTGTATCTTCTAAAGACAATTTTTTCTTTTTCTTACGTTTAAATGGTTTTAATAATATACCAATTAAGTCAACGCCTGTCATGAATACAATACCAAGTATTATAAGTACTATTGATACTATATATGTTCCTTCTATTGCGAATAATTTAAAGAACAAAACACTAAGTGCTGCACCGATAATTCCAGCACCTTTTAATGTTAATGGCGATTCATATAATGCGTTTGAAAAATTTGCTAGTAAGTTATCCATAGTTTTTTGGAATACTACCATTATGTCGCTAGTATGTTCTTTTACATAGCCAACGTGTGATAAAACTAAGATTCCTATTATTAAAATATAAAAACCTATTAATCTACCTGTAAAGAAATCAGGCCATTCTCTTTTATATATTAAATAGAATCCTAATATTAATACTAATAATAATAAAATTTGATATCCAGTTCCTACTAGAAACATTGCGAAACTAGCACCCATTCTACCAATTCCACCGAATGGTTCAGGCACAATACTTAGAATACTAATAATTATTAAGACTATTCCTATTATTTCTGTCCAATGTTCAAATTTCTTTTTTGCTGGATCTTTTTTTCTTTTTTTCTTTGCCATACTTAAACTCCTCTTATGATTCTAATAGTATTATAACATATTTTATTAAAATAAAAAAATAGTTTAGACAAAGTTTTACCTTTAATCTAAATTATTTTTTAATTCTTTTAAGGTTTGTAAGAACTGGTTTGCATTTTCTATTTCGATGTCTGGAACTTTTTTTGTTTCTATTGGGGGTTTTTGTATACCATATACTGGTGATAAATAAGGACTATTTTTAAAAGTTGAATTAGATTGAGTTGATGCTGTTTTTTTCATATCACTGAAATCTTCCATTTCTACTTTGTTACTTTCCTCTTCACTTTCTTTTTTCTTATATAATTCTTCAATATTAATTGGAATTTCATCATCTTCTAGATATTGAATTTTTTCGTTTTCACTATATAATTTCTCAAAAGATTCTTTTAATTCGTTATAACTAATGATAGCATTTTTTTCTTGTTCCTCTTCAAATATTTCATATTTATCTTTATCTTGTTTTTCTTCTATTTCAGCTTTTTCCAAAGCTTTGGTAATTTCTTCTACTCTAATTTGAGCTTGAGTTTTTTCTAAGTCATTTTCAGTATATATTTCATCAAGTTCTACTTCATCTAAAATATCACTACTAGTTACTATTTCTGTTTCCTTAATTGGTTGTAGACTTTCAAAATCTTCTATATCCTTTTTAGAATTTATTTCGATTATTTCTGTTTCTTCTACTTCTTCCGTCTTCAATGCTTCTGGATCTGCTATTATTTTCATATTTAGTGTATCAAATAAGTTTTGATTTCTTTTTTTAGTTTCTTTTTTATCTAAAACAATTATCACTATAATTAAAACAATAACTATAGCTATTAATCCATATACAAAAAATAGTTCACTATTCATATACTTCTCACTCCATATCCAAATATCTAACAACACTCATTATAAATGTTGATGCAGTTTCTGTTCTTAAAATACTATTTCCTAAAGATAAAGAAATAAATCCATTTTCAATGAACTTTTTTTCCTCTTCTTCAGTAAAACCACCCTCGGGTCCTATTACAAATAACATTCTAACACTTCCATTTAAATTTGATAATACTTTTTTGATATTTTGGCTAGTTTCATTCGTTGAACATAAAAATTTAATGTCATAATCTGACAAGTTTACTAAATTGGATAGTGTCATAGCATTAGTAACGTTTGGGATAGTATTTCTTTTTGATTGTTCTGATGCTTCTTTTACTATTTTTTGCCATCTCTCTATTTTTTTATCTTGTTTACTATCAAGTTTGATTATTGAACGTGATGCTATGTATGGAATGATTTCAGATACTCCGAGTTCAGTAGTTTTTTGTAGTATATAATCCATTTTTTGTTCTTTTACTAGTGATTGAGCAATAGTTACACTGATTGATAGTTCATTATTTATTTCTATTTCTTCAACTATTTCTACTTTCACAACCGGCGTTAGTGCTAAAATTTTACCTATATATAGTCGTTTATTATAAATTATTTCAACTTTATCTTCTTCCTTCATTCTCATTACTGTGGTTATATGATAAGTATCGTTTTCTGATAATATAAATGTGTTATTTTCTTTTTTATCTACAAAGTATCTTTGCATTTCTATCACCTACATTAATTTTACTTAAATGAAGTTAAAAAGTAAAGTTTATCCTGTTTTTTTTAAATGTTTTAAGATGTATTTAGAAGCTGTTATGGTAAATATAAAAAAGTATTAAGCATTTAGCTTAGTACTTTTTAAGTTTAAAAAATTCACTATTTACTATCTCATATCCTTTTACTGATAATCTCTCTGGAATATATGATAATATTAAATATTTTATATTACTATATTTGTTATCTAATAATTCATTATATATTTCTATTATTTTTTTATCATTTGATTTATTTTGATTTGATATTTTAATTAATTCTTCACTTATTCTGTCAGCTTCTTTTATATATAAATAGTTATTCATAGGTTAACTCCTTTATTTTTTCTTATGTTTATTATTATAATGGTTATACAGCCAATAGTCAATAAACCATGTTAATTGGTAAAATTTACCATAGGATGTGTTATAATGGTAAAAGTAAATATTGAGGGTGGTTATTACCTATTTAAACTTAATAATATTTTAAAAGAAAGAGAAATTAGTAAGAATAAATTGATGCGTGAAACAAATACTGATTTTAAAGTAATTCAAAGAATTATTACTGGAGAGCTTACGAAACTTGATATTATTGTGTTAGCTAGAATATGTAATTTTTTAGATTGTCATATATCTGATATTGTTGAATACTACCCTGTTTTAACTAAAGATTTAGAAGAAGTTAAATAATAACTTCTTTTATTTTTGTCCTCTAGAAATATTTAATAAAATACCAATTGATACTAGTGTTATTAATAAACTACTACCTCCATATGATAAAAACGGTAATGTTACTCCCGTTACTGGTATTAAACCAATTACTACCATTAGATTCATTACTGCTTGAATTAAAATTTGAAATATCATTCCAAATGCTAGATATTTAGGAAAATTTTCTTTACAGTTTAAAGCTATTTTTATACCTCGATAAAGAATTATTAAAAATAATGTACTTACTATTATTACTCCCAGTATTCCAAATTCTTCACTAATAATTGAAAAAATAAAATCGGTTTGGGGTTCTGGTAAATAGAATTGTTTTTGTCTAGAGTTTAGAAATCCTTGACCTAAGAGTCCTCCTGGACCTATAGCATATAAACTTTGAATGATTTGAAATCCTGTGCCTAACGGATCTTTCCATGGGTCTAAAAAGGATGTTATACGGTCCATACGATATGGTGCTATAACGATTAAACCAATAATTCCAAATACACCTAATGCTCCTAAGCCAATGAAGAACTTCATATTTACTCCAGCTACAAATAACATTGCTAAAATACTTACTACAATAATCATACCAGTACCAAAATCTGGTTGAAGCATAATGAGACCAAAGATAGTAAATAATACAATTAAAATTGGTATAACACCTTTTCTAATATCTTTTAAGAATTTGTTGTTGTTTGATAAATATTTTGCGGTGAAAATAATAAGTCCAAGTTTGGCGAATTCGCTAGGTTGAATACCAAATGAACCTATCCCAAACCAACTTTGACTACCATTTCTAACAGTACCAATACCTGGAATTAGGACAAGTACTAATAAAAAGAGACAAACTACTAGTATTAAGTTTGTCTTTTTATAGTACCATGAATAATCTATTTTTGATATTCCAATTATTAATATGATTCCTATTACGATGAATAATGATTGTTGTTTAACATATTTAAAACTATCGTTAAACTTATACCCTGCCCAGATTGATGAAGCTGAATATATCATTACGAGTCCAAATAATATTAAGAGTATTACTGCGATAAAAAGAACTACGTCAATTTTTCGCTTTTTCATTTAATCACTCTTTCTTATAACCATACTCCAAAGAAAATTCCACACATAGCTAGGATTAATCCTGTTACCCAGAATAATTTAACTATATCTTGTTCTTTCCATCCTAATTTTTCAAAATGATGATGAAGTGGTGACATTAAGAATAATTTTCTTTTAAATACATATAACCAAATTACTTGTAGTATTACACTTAATGTTTCAATTATAAATACACTTGCTACTACTGCTAAGGTAACTTCACGATGTGTTAAGACTGCTATCGTTGACATTACACCACCTAGTGCCAAACTACCAGTATCACCCATAAATACTCTAGCTGGATGTGTATTAAATACTAAGAAACCAATAACACTTCCGGCTAATATAAATGTAAAAATACCCATATCTTCAAAACCAACTACCATTGAAATTAAACTAAAGGCAATGAATGCTATAGCTGATAATCCTCCAGCTAAACCATCCAATCCATCAGTTAAGTTAACAGCATTTGAACCACCTACTAATAAGAATAGGATAAATAATCCATATAGCCATCCCATTTCTATATTAATTCCAAGTGTTGATACAACAAGTGCTGTTTGACCACCATTACTAACATACATATAAAAGAATACTAAAGCAATTAGAACTTGACCTATTAATTTTTGAACCTCTGTTAGTCCCTCATTATTTCTTCTTTTGATACTTAAATAATCATCTAAAAAACCAATTACTGCATAACCAACGAATACTATTAATACAATACCTAAGTTAGCTGTATATTCCATCTTACCAGTTATTAATAATATCAGTGTAGTAAGTAGTGTAGAAATAATAAATATTAGTCCTCCCATAGTTGGGGTTCCTTCTTTTTTTCTATGGCTTTCGCCTACAAAAACACTAATTCTCTGTCCTACATTTAATTTTTTCAAAGCAGGTATTAAAATTAGCCCTAGTACTACAGAACATAAAAAACCAATCATGATTGCGAAAATTGATTTGGTTAGAATTAGCATATAATCACTCCTATTTCTGATAAACATTATACTACATTTTTTTATTAATTCTAAGTATTATTATTTTTTTATACATAATTTTACATTAGCACTATTTCATTATATGGGATAAATTTTGTATTTATACTTTTAATCACTTCCTAGTAATAAGACAACTGTTTCATCTGCTGCTAGTCTTTCACCTGCTTTAGGACTTTGGGTAATTATCTTATCACCACTACCTGCATATTCTATCTTCCAGTTGGTTAGTAGTTTTTTAGCTTCTTTTATAGTCATTCCTTCTACATTTGGAACTTCATAATATATTTTATCTTCCCAAGTATATTCTTTTACTATTTGGCCTTCTTGTTTTGGGATATCAAGTGCATCAATAATGTCTAATAATACACGTCTAGCGATTGGAGTAGTTGTATAGCTTGATAAAAGTGCAGTATTTTTAGGGTTGTCTAACGCAATATATAATACTGCTTGCGGGTCATTAGCTGGTACTACTGACATGAAACTCATTATATAATTTCCTACTAAGTATCTTCCGTTTTCTACTTTCTGCGCTGTTCCTGTTTTGCCACCTACTCGGTATCCATCGATATATGCTGCTTTACCTCCACCTAATGCTACTACACTTTCTAGTGCTCTACGCATTTTATTACTAGTTTCTTCAGAGATGGTATTTCTAATTAGTGTTGGTTTATTTTCTTGAATTATGGTATTAGTTTCAGGCTCTAGTATTCCTTTAACCACATATGGTTGATATAGTTTTCCACCATTTACTATTGATGATACAGCTGTTGTTTGTTGGATTGGAGTTACACTTACCCCTTGGCCAAAGGCAGTTGTTACTAGTTCTAGTTCTCCTACTTTATCAAGTGGAAAGATTATGCCTTCGGCCTCACCATTTAAGTCAATCCCAGTTTTTGAACCAAATCCAAATAAATCTAGATATGAAAACAATCTTTCTTTTCCTAACATTTGTCCGAGTTTTACGAATCCCGGGTTACAAGAATTTTGTAGAACCTGTAAATATGTTTGATCGCCATGTCCTCCAGCTTTCCAACATCCTATTCTAGCCCCACCTATATGTACGCTACCTGAATCATAAAAATGATCATTATCCATATCCATTAATCCTTCCTCTAAAGCAGCAGCAAATGTTGCGATTTTAAAAGTAGAACCTGGTTCGTATGATGCCCATATTGGTAGGTTACGGCTTAAAACTTCCATAGTTGAATCTTGATAATTATTTGGATCATATGTAGGTCTTGATGACATAGCGAGTATTTCACCAGTATTAGGGTCCATTACTACAGCAAGCGCCATATCTGGATTAAACGCTTTAACTGCATTATCTAACTCTCTTTCTAAAGACATTTGAATATTATAATCAATAGTTAGTTGTAGGTTCATTCCACTAGTTGGGGCAACATATATATCTGATAATTCTAATTTATTTCCTTTAGCATCCGAAAAATACTTTATTGCCCCACTTTCACCAGTTAGATATTTATCATATTCTAATTCAAGACCACTTAGTCCTTGATTGTCTATCCCAACATATCCTAAAACATGTGCTAATGTGTTTCCGTATGGATAATATCTTTTTGCTTCTTTAACTAAATATACCCCTGGTAGTTCTAATTCATCTATTTTATTTGCCACTTCATATGATAATCTTCTTCCTTCTGGGTGAACTCTTTCAATGGAAGTGATTTTATTTACATGAGTATCCATTTCTTCTTTTGTTACGCCTAGTATTTCTGCTAGTTTTTTGCTGGTATTATCCTTATCTTTAATTTGATTAGGTATTAATACTAGTGATGTTGTTGTAAGGTTGTCTGCTAGTATTATGCCATTACGATCAAGTATTAATCCACGATTAGCTTCAATGGGTAAATCTCTACTCCATAAATCATTAGCTAGCAGTGATAATTTTTCGTAACTAATGAGTTGAATAAAAGCAACTCTTAATATTATAAATATAAACATCAATACAATAATATAAAATACTAATTTAATTCTAGAATCAATTCTTTTTAAAAACAATAGACTCACCTCTCTAGGTAAGTCTATGTCTTAAACTTAAATTTTATTAAAAACTAATTTATTCTCCTTATTATATATACTATCTTTAGTATTTAACATAAGAAAACTTACCTGTTATGGTAAGTTATTGCTACTTATTTTTTACTTTTATCTTTGCTGGTTTTTTATTATATAACACAAATTTTTGTGTATCTTGGTTTAAATATGCGATGCTATTTTTATCTCCTGCTGTTGTTTTTACATAGTATAAAGCTTGGTCAGCTTCTTCCTTCTTATGTAGTAATTCTTTCTTTTGAGCATCATATATATCACTATCTCCTAAATATAAAGATAATCCTACAGAGATTGATAATGGTATACCTAATTCTTCACCTAATAATTTTATTTCTTTTTGAATTGTACACATTTTTTCTAATATACATGTTATTTGGGATGTTTCAAAAAATAATAAGAATTCATCTCCACCAATTCTACACACACAATCTTGAGCTGATCTTTTATTTTTATCAAGTATTTTAGCTACTCCTTGCAGAGCTTTATCACCAACCATATGTCCAAATGTATCATTTATTGTTTTAAAATCATTAACATCGCAGATAACAATTACACATGATTTCCCATTTAATAATATATCTGTTTCTTTTGCATTAGCAGCAGCTACATTTCCAATTTTGGTAAGTGGGTCTTGTTTTAATTCTCTAGACAATTTTTTATTCTCTACTAGGAATAGTGTAACCTCAATAAATTCTTCCTGGATTAGTTCATAGTCGTGGATTGTTATAAGTTGGGATTTTTTCTTCCAATATCTATTAGTTACTTTGTCATAATAAATATCTTTAGCTATTAAGTTCATTGTAAAGAAACTATCCTCAACTTTTTTACTAATATTTAATATTTTTCCTTGGTTACTTCTTAAAATAATAACTGTATTTAAGTATTCCAATTGAAATTCATATTTCATATTATCTTCCCCCATTTTATAATATGTGTACTTTAGATAAAGAAAGAAAAACTTTTATACTGTCATTAATTCATTTTCTTTTTCTTTAGTTTTATCTTCAATTAACTTATTATATTTATTAACTAAGTCTTGAACTTGATTTTCAAGTGATTTTTGTTCATCTTCAGAAATTTCTTGTTTTTCAATTTCTTCGTTAGCATCACGTCTAATATTTCTTATTGAAACTTTAGCATCTTCTGCCATAGCTTTTACTTGTTTAGTTAATTCTTTTCTTCTTTCCTCAGTTAATATAGGAATTATAATACGTATTGTTTCACCGTCATTATTTGGTGTATATCCTAAGTTTGATTCAAAGATTGCTTTTTCAATAGCTCCTAGACATCCTCTATCGAATGGTTTAATTAATAGTTGTCTTGCTTCAGGAACTGATATTGTTGCAAGTTGTTTTAGTGGTGTTGGTACACCATAATATTCTGCACTAATCCCATCTAAACTTGAAGGATTTGCACGTCCTGCTCTAACAGTTGCAAATCTACTATCTAAACTTTCTAAAGTTTTATCCATTTTTTCTTGTGTTAAATTAATAACATCTGTATTCATAAGTTTTAATTCTCCTTTTAACTAATTTATGTTTTTATTTTATCACTATTAATTATTTGTATCAATAGAAAAAGCATCGTTTTGATGCTTTTTTGTTATTTATTATCCGTTAATTTGGTTCATTACTTCTTCAGCAAAGTTTTCTTGTTTTTTTTCGATTCCTTCTCCTACTTCGTAACGAATCATACTTACGATTTCTGAACCATTAGCTGTTACATAATCTTTAACAGTTTCTTTATTTTCAGCTTTTATGAACACTTGGTCTTCTAAGCAAACTTCAGCATAGTATTTATTTACTTTTCCAACTAGAATACCATCGATTCTATCAGCTGGTTTTCCTTCTTTAAGAAGTTGTTCTCTCATAACATCTTTTTCACGTTCTAATACTTCTGTAGGAACTTCACTTGATTTTACATAAGCTGGATTCATAGCAGCAGCATGCATAGCTACTTCTTTAGCTACTTCTTCATTAGATCCGTTTAATAGAACTAACGTAGCAATTCTTCCACCCATGTGTGAATATGTACCAAATACTTGGTTATCATTTTTATTTAATCTTGTAAATCTTCTGAAAGAGATTTTTTCTCCAATTTGTGCAACTGCAGCAGCAACCATATCTGCTATAGTACCTTCATCAGTAGTAAGTGCTAAAGCACTATCCATATCATTAACATCACTGTTCATGATAGCATTTGCTAATTTATCAACAAATTCAACAAACTTTTCATTTTTTGCAACGAAGTCAGTTTCAGAGTTAACTTCAAGTATTAATGCTTCATTTCCGTTTACTACCATTTTTGTAGTACCTTCAGCAGCAATTCTTCCTTCTTTTTTAGCAGCTTTTGCCATACCATTTTCTCTTAACCAATCGATTGCTTTTTCCATATCTCCATTTGTTGCATCTAGAGCTTTTTTGCAATCCATCATTCCAGCTCCAGTTCTTTCTCTTAAATCTTTTACATCACTAGCACTAAACATATTTATTTCCTCCTAAAATTATTATTTACTTAAAACTTCAACTAATTCAGCTTTTTTTAAGCTTGTGTATCCTTCGATACCTTTTTCTTTAGCCATAGCTTTTAATTCAGCTACTGTTAATTTAGAAAGATCAGTTGTTTCTTTTTTAACTTCTTCTTTCTTAGCTTCTTTTTTAGGAGCAGCTTTCTTTGTTTCTTTTACTTCTACTTCTTTAGTTTCTTCTTTAACTTCTTCTTTTACAGTTTCTTTCTTTGTTGCTTTACCTTTATCTTCATCAGTTAAATAATCAACCATTTCGCTACCATTAGCTTCACTAATTGCGTTAGCTAAAACTCCAATCATTAATTTAACACTTCTTACAGCGTCATCATTTCCTGGAATTACATAATCAACCATATCTGGATCACAGTTAGTGTCTACTACACCAAATACTGGGATTCCTAAAATACGTGCTTCTTTAATAGCGTTTTCTTCTTTACGAGGATCAACAATGATCATTGCTTCAGGCATTTTCTTCATTTCTCTGATTCCTCTTAAGTTTTTATTTAATTTTTCGTATTCTTTTTTGATTTGAATAACTTCTTTTTTAGGTAATAAATCGAAAGTTCCATCTTGTTCCATTTTTTCGATTTCTTCTAATCTTTTAATTCTAGTACGGATTGTTCTGAAGTTAGTTAATGTACCACCTAACCATCTTTCATTTACGAAATACATGTTAGTTCTGTTAGCACATTCTTCAGCTGCTTCTTGAGCTTGTTTTTTTGTACCAACAAATAATACTTTACCACCGTTTTCAGCGATTTCCTTTAGTGCTTTGTATGCTTCTTCAATTTTCTTAGCTGTTTTTTGTAAATCGATTATATAAATGTCATCTCTTGTTGTGAAGATGTATTCTTTCATTTTTGGATTCCATCTTCTTTTTTGGTGTCCGAAATGTACACCTGCTTCTAATAAATAATTCATTGAAACTACTGTCATTATAATTTTCTCCTTTTCGTTTTAATCTTCTACTAATTTCTAAAACTAACCACCTATTAGGCACTAGGTTAGTAAATTCATTAATATGTTTATTTTTTATTTATTTAATGCTTCAACTAGTTCAGCTTTTTTCATTGTAGTGTAACCTTCTACACCTTTTTCTTTAGCCATAGCTTTTAATTCAGCTACTGTTAATTTAGAAAGATCAGTTGTTTCTTCTTTAACTTCTTCTTTCTTAGCTTCTTTTTTAGGAGCAGCTTTTTTAACTTCTTTTACTTCTACTTCTTGTTTAGAAATTTTTCCAGCTTTTCCATCTTTAGCTACTTTAACTAATTCAGCAAATGCTTTTGGATCGTTAATAGCGATTTCTGATAACATTTTTCTGTTAACTTCAACACCAGCTTTAGTTAAACCTTCAATAAATCTTGAATAACTAATTTCGTTAGCACGACATGCAGCGTTGATACGTGCGATCCATAATTTTCTGAAATCTCTTTTCTTTTGTTTACGATCTCTAAATGCATATTGTCCTGAATGCATTAATTGTTCTTTAGCAGTTTTGTATAATCTATGTTTACTACCAAAGTATCCTTTTGCTTGTTTTAATACTTTTTTATGACGAGCTTTAGTAACAGCTCCGTTTTTTACTCTTGCCATGTTTATTCCCTCCTATTTTATATTATTAGATAATATTCTTGAATCTGTTTTGATCTGCTTTACTTAAACCAGATTGTTTTCTTCCTTTTCTATTGAATGCTGCAGACTTACTACCAGTATTATGTCTTGTTCCTGGATGTCCAATAGTGATAGTTCCACTTTTTCTAACGTTAAGTACTTTTTTCATTCCTTTATGTGTTTTTAATTTTCCCATAATATCCTCCTATATTATTTATCTTTTTTTGGTGCTAATAACATTATCATACTTCTACCATCAAGTTTAGCTTGTTGTTCTATGATAGAAATTTCTTCCAATCTTGCTGCAAATTTTTCTAGTACTTCTTTACCTAATTCAGTATGAGCCATTTGTCTACCTTTAAATCTAATAGATAATTTGATTTTATCTCCTTTTTCAAGGTATTTAGTTACTTGTCTTAATTTAGTTTCAAAGTCACCAATATCTATAACTGGTGATAGTCTAAACTCTTTTAAGTCAGCACTACTAGCTTTTTGTTTCTTTAATGCTTCTTTTTCTTTCTTTTGTTTTTCATAACGATATTTGTTATAATCCATTACTTTACAAACTGGTGGATTTTGATTTGGATTTAACATTACTAAATCAAGTCCTGCATAGTTTGCTAAAGTTAAAGCATCTTGAATTGGTTTAACTCCTACTTGTTCCCCGTTTGGTCCAATTACTAGTACACTACTAGCTTTGATTTGCTCATTAATCATAGGTTGATTACCTTTGTTACTTGCGATAAGAAACACCTCCATAAAATATAAAAAAGATGGACATAAAAGTCCACCTTTAAAAAACCTAATTAATATAATTTTAATTATTATATCTAATGGCTCTTTACCCAAAGCTACTCGCTATCAGGTGGACTTTTAATCGCTTTCCTTTTTTAATTTCTATTCAATTATACATAAATTATGTATAGTTGTCAACATTTTTTATTGTATATATATTACACAGTTTTTACTTTAATTATTGATTTAAATTCATCTTCTGTTAAACCAAGTTCATCTAAAGTATAATATTCATCATTAGAAGCTACTGTAGTAATTATTGCATCTTGGAATTCAGGATCAATAATTACATCATCAGGAATTACATTTTCTTCAGGTGCTGTAGGTTTAGATGGTTCAACTGGTTGTGTTGGTTCAGATGGTGCTGGTTCAACCGGTTTGGTTTGTTCTGGTGTAGGAGCTGGTGTAGGAGCTGGTGTAGGTTGAGTTTGAGCATTTTGCTCTTGATTCTTTCTATTTACCTCTGCTTCTACATTTCTTCTATTTTCAGCATCTGCTTTTGCCGCATTATAACGACTTGCAACTTCTCCGTCACTAGATGAAGCCCAACTTGAATTATATCCATTAGCATCACCTGCATAGAAATATTCATATGTTTGTGTATATACATTTTGTAACATTGCTGCTCTTTCAGCTGCAGCTTTTTGTGCTTGTTCGTCAGCTTTTTGACTAGCTTCAGGTGTTGAAGCATCAACTTGACCAGTTGCTTTTTCTGTTTCTTTTCTTGCTTCTTCCATTGCTTGTTGTGGTGTAGTTTGGTTACCATTACTATCTGTAACTATAGCGTTAGGAGCAGTTAACTCTTTAGAAGTTGTTGTTTTACCAACTTCTTTTTTAGTTGTAACTTCATCTCCTTTTTGACCTTGTGTTACACCATGTTTACTATTATATTCCATTTGTAATTCTGAACGTTTAGCAGTTAAGAAATATACTTGATTTTCAGGATATAATCCTTGTTCTTTTAAATCATTATTAATTAACTCTAATAATTGACTAATTACATAAGTTCCTTCAGTTAGTTGATCAAATCTTGTATTAACATTATCCATTTGAGAAACAACTTGATCACCAATTTTTACATCACTTTCTGGATTTACTGTGATACTTCCAGCATAAGCTGCTTCAGAAATTGTATTCTCTGTTCTTAATGCATTAATATGTGAATTTGCTTGATTTAATTTTTCTATTTCACCACTACAGTAATCATCAGCAAAGCTTCTTGGCTTATCTGGTAATCTTAATGTATATCTAGAAGATGAAATATCATTTTCTTTTAAGAATTTAACTTCATCAAATTTATCAAATCCTTCAACTAAATTTCTCATCATTAATTCATCAAATAAAGCTGTTTTAATTTCTAGTGTTTTATATACATCATTTTTAGTATCGTATACATCAATTGATTCTTTATCTTGATATTGATATATCTCAGAAACTATGCTGCAAGCAGGAAGGATAGTTCTTAATAAATATGATTTAGCACTATCTAATTCTGGATCCATAGTGTTTGCAAATTCATTCCACCATTTTTTAATTTCTTGCATTTTTTCAAATGCTTCTTTTTCTTTTGTTTCGTCTTTTGCTAACACTTTCCATTCAGCAAACATTGCTTCTATTTCATTAACTTTAGCTAATTCTTTTTCATTAAAATTAATTAATTGTTCAATATTTAAATCACATTCATCACTACAAATATAGTATGTTCTAATACTATTCATAGCATTATTAGCTGTATCGATAGTATTAACTGTATCGATATTAGCTCCACCTGTTAACGTTACATATTCATCATTTGTAAAATGTCCAAATCTTAATGAAAGTGAATATGCTTCCTCTGCAGTTAATCCAAAAGTACATTCAGGATTAGCAAGTCCATATTTTTCCATTTGTTCTTCAGTTAAAACAACTTTACCCCAAGATTCAGTTTCAAATTGAGAAAGCCAACTATGTGCTTTAACAGTTAAACTCTTTTGGTTTGTTTCAAGTGCGTTTTCACTATAGAATGCAAAATCTTTTCCATATATACTAGGAGTTTCTTGCAATTCTTCTATATTTGTATTATTAAATTCATTATTCTGTTTTGTTTCATTTTCTTTAGGTTTATGGTATTTATCATAAATTACTAATCCACCAACTCCTATTAAAGCAGCTAGTGCAATAAGTGCTGCTCTAGCAGCATCTTTTTTTTCGTTTTCTTCTTCTTCAATTTCAGGTGAAGAATTGATTATAGCGTCTGCTTTAGCGTAACTATCTTTAAATCTTTTATCGTTTACATCATACATGTTATAGTTTTCTATGTTTTCAAGATCTTGTCTAATTTTATAGTTAATTGCATCAATTAATAATCCTCTATCTTCTATATCTATGTCTGTTAAATCAAATATTTGAGCAGTACCATCTGTATAGAAAACACATATTATTTCTGAAGCAAGCTTCTTCTTATTGCCATCTAATCTATTATACTCTGCTTTATTACTACCAATAACAGCTTTTTCTATTGGCATGGATGGGCTATTTTTAAAATCTTCTACTGCAATTTGTAATTTTTCCATTTCGCTCATGATTATTAACACTCCCTTTTTTATTTATTTCTTGTTTTACCTGTCATTGTATATCCTTGACTTAATAATGTTTTATCATTATAACTTGACCATTTATATGTTGTTTTAGCTTCTTGTAATAAAGTACGAGTTCTTACCTTATAATAACTTACATATGCATAATATGGTTTTGAAGCTTCTTTTAATACTTGTACCATTGTTGTTTTTTGTTCTGTTCCATATAGTGGAATAGATCTATTTTCTGTTTCAGTACAAGTTGCAGCAATATTAGAATATTTAGTATATTTAGTTACTTTTCTAACTTGTTTTCTATATACTGGATATGGGTGATTAGTACATTCTTCGCTACATTCAGCATTATTATCACCTTGAACAATCCATTGTGTATCTACAGTATTTGCTGGTGGATTGTATCCATATTCCCATTCATCAACATATTCCCAATCTGAATCAATTCTATAAATTGTTTCAGCATCTGCTACATATGTATAATTTGTACATACTGTATAATTATAAGTTCCTATTTGAACTGGTACAGTTTGTGTTACAGATGCATATTCATATTTTGGTTTAGTCATACCAATTTTAACATATTCAGTTCCTAAATCAACTACTTCTTTAGTATCAGTTAATCCGTATACAACACCATCATTAGCTTTCTTAATGTGTTTTGTCCAAGCTGACCATTCACTATATTGTGCTGTTATTGTTTTAGAATATTCATATTCTTTTTGTTTTACTGGTTTTACTGTAGGTTTAGTTGTTGGTTTTGGTGAAGTTGTTGGCTTTGAAGTTGGTTTTGGTGATACTGTTGGTTTAATTTCAGGTTTACCATCATCTTTTTCACATATATCATACTTACAATATGAATAGCATCCTAGATGAACTTCAATATAATCTTCTTCCTCACCACATTTTAAATTAACTTTCATTAAATACTCATTTTCTTTTTTCTCTAATGAAACATAAGATGCGGTTACATCACAAGAATCTCCATTTTTATCTGTAAATGGAATTAATAATTTCATGTCTAACATTTTTTGTAGAGTTATTGTAGTTTTATCTCCTACTTCTGCTGGTAATTTATCTGTTGTGAAATAAAGAATACCCGCATCTCTCATGTTGTATAAGTTAGCACTAAATATTTGATCTTTTAATGGATTAATTGCTTCCATATTAGGCCATGGTACTAACCATCTTAAAAGTAACACAAAGATGATAATTAAAATTAATTTAAGTATGAAGTCTTTTATTAAACTTCTTTTTTTGTTTTCTTCTGTATACATACAAAATTCCCCCTTTGATTTATGCCGTATTATAACACAAATTTTTTTTTATGTCAAATATTTTTCTTCGATTTCCACTATTGTACAACCGACATTGAAGAAATTAATATAATATTTATCCACTCTCTTATCTTTTTTTAATAATGAGTGAACTTGTTTTTTTAGTATTCCTGTACCAATTCCATGGATAATAATCAGTTTTGGATTTTTTAGTTTAACATTATCATCAATGAATTGTTTGACTAAAATTTCCGCAGTTATTCTATCTTCTCCATGTAAATCAATAGTAGGAAGATTACTATATAGTGGTAAATTTATATTAGTTATTTTTTTCGACATATTACCACCCAATATATATTATAGCAAAAATGAAGTTATCTTGGAAGATAAATCTTCATTTTTTTAGAATATCCAAGTTGATAACCATCTAATACTATTTATGTAATCTTCACTAGTAAACATTCCTGATATAACCGGATAAAATATAGCAAATAATAAAATTACTAATGCTACATAGAATATGTAGAAACTATTACTCTTTATCTTTTCTGTTATCCATTTAACAAATGCCACTATTGCTAGCATTATAAATGGTAAAACTGGGAAGTAGTGATACATAAACATAGCTCGATTTATAAATATATATGGTAACCAATTACATGCTATGAATGCTAGTATAAATAGGCATTCTTTATTCTTTTTGCTTACTGATTCGATAATTACATAAATCATAGCTATAATTCCAAACCACCATATTGCAGGATTACCAATACCTACTATTGTAGCTCTAATATTTTCACTTAAACTACCTGCATAATACCATACAGGTTTTATCATAGCTGGCCATTCATACCAATTAGATTGGAAGTTATGTCCTTCTGTTAGAGTTGAATGATATCCAAACATATCTTTCGTTTGATTAATAATTCCTGCAATACTATTATTATCGTAGTTATATACATTTGGGAATAATAAATAGCTTAACAGATAAATAATTAATGGAATTAATATAAAGAATACTAAACAACTAACAAACAATTTCCATAAACTTTTATCTTTCTTTAAAAGATTAATAATTAGTATTGCTACTGCAATTAATACTGCTAGTACGTAATAAATAAATATTAATGATGTTGCAATTGACATTGTTGCAAAATATAGTGCTGCATAGTAGATAATTATTGGTACTATTCCTAAAACAAATAATAAATATAGTACTTTTCTTAATAGTTCATCTTTTTCTGCTTTCTTTCTTTTATCAGTATATTCATATAATAAATCAACAAAGAAAACTATTGCTAATCCTAGTCCAGCATATAATCCTGTCCATTTTGTACAAATGGCTAATCCCATAAATAAACCAGACCAGAACAGATTTTTCATTTTAGATGTTAATGGGGCTTTTTTATCTATTGATATATATTGATACATAAATAATGATGCTAATATTATAAATAATACTAAGAAACTATCAACAGTCCCCATTCTTGTTTGTGCAAAATGGAAACAATCAAATGTCATTAATATTCCTGCTAACGATGCCCATTTGCGATTTTTAAATATTCTTTTAGCAAAAACATAAATAACAGGAATCATAGCTATACCTGCTAAACATCCCATCAAACGATAACTAAATGTACTCATTCCAAATAATAAAATTGGAATTGCCATTATTAGTTTTCCTAATGGTGGATGAACCCATTCCATTGTGTCTATTCCATTTACATATTCATAGGCACTACGTGCAAAATATACTTCATCAAAGTAACTACTATTAATATTACTTATTGTAGCTGGGACAGTGTCACTTTCATCAGCAATTACTACACTTTGATCATCTGTTGCCATTATTGCTACTTTTTTGCCATATTTATTATATAGTTGAATTTCTCCTAAAAAACTTCCTGCTGTCGTTGAAACAATTTTTAAATTTTTAATACTATTATTTTTAGTAATTTCTAAATCTTCCCAGGCAAAGGCAGATTCAGCTTTGATTGTAGCTATTTCTTTATATGTTTCTCCATCACTAGAAGCTAGTACATTAAAACTTCCAGTTTCTGAACCATTATAATAACGTATTTTTGAAATTTCTTGATTAGAACCTGATATTATAACGCCAATCGATTCACCACTATAAGTAAAATTATAAAAAGTTTGTGGGTTTTTAAAAGTTCCTAAATGATAAAAAGAAATTATTGTATAAATAGCCATTAATATACCCATGATAATTAAATCTTTTTTATCAATTTTCCAATTTTCATGGTTTTTAGCTAATAATCTGTTTCTTTCTTTTTTAAACTTTTTTCTTTCTTCCCTATCTTTATTCTTTACCATACTAAAAGCCTCCTATATTATTATTATAAAACAAAAAGAATTATCTTCCAAGATAATTCTTCATTTTTTTACTTTTAATTTTTTCTTATTGAATTTGATTTATTAGATGGTTATTTAATAAAAACAGTTATAGGCCCTCGCTCATTTACATATTTGCTTACTACTTTATACCCATCTTTTAAAATATTTCTTATTGAATATATGTTATCAGAATGTGCCTTTGTAAACATATGTGTTTTTCCTATGCTTTTTGCATATTGATTCAATATATTCATCATATCTTTCTGTAATCCATTACCAATATATTCTATTCTAACCATTATTGGTCCTAAACTTCCTGTGACGGATTCATCATATTCTATATTATATTTTCTTAACGTTTGATTTGAAGTCGGAATATAAAACATTGAACATACCGGGGTGTCATTATCGTAGTATATCCATATTTTACCGCCTATTTTCAGAATGTCCTCTATTTCATTTTTTGTGAAAGTTCCCAACCATTCTGGGTGTTCCATATTTTCTCTAACATAATTATATAAAAATAGGTATTCATCTATGTTAATGTTATTGCTAATCTCTTTAAAATCAGTTAATTTCATAATATCACATCCTATATTGATTATATCAAAAAAAGACTAGATTTCTCCAGTCTTTATTTTATTAATTGTTTTCTTTTACTATAGCTTGTACCGCCACATGTTTGTGGGAACTTTTATTCAATGTATAATTAAGCATTAATATTTTTATAGTTATTATTACATATTTTTCAAACCTGTCAAAATTTAGATAACCATAATCTAATTGTGTGAAATATCACTTATTAAAACTTTATTTATTATATTTTTTATAAAGTAATCTTTTCTCATAATTCGCCTTAGGTAATGGTTTATCATAATAATATCCTTGAATAATGTCACAATTAATACTTTTTAAATAATTTAATTGATCCTCATTTTCTATTCCTTCGCATATTACTGTTTTACCTAGTTTTTTCATCATATCTATAGTCGATGATAAAATAATTCTGCCATTTTCAGTATTATATTTATCAACAAATGATTTATCCATTTTTATAATATCGAATGGCACTTGTAATAATAATTCTAATGAAGAATATCCCTTACCATAATCATCTATTGATACTTTAATACCATATAGATGTAAAATTTCTACAAATTTATTAATTATTGTATAATCTTCAAGCGTTCCTGCTTCAGTAAATTCTATTTCAATATATTTGGTATCAATACCATAGCTAAAGATTGTACTAATAATTCTTTTAATAAAACTAAAATCTTCTTTTTGATCTATAAAATGATATCTTGAAAAATTAATTGATACAGTTACTGGCTCAATTCCTTTTTCTAATTGTTCTTTAATATCTTTACATACTTTATTTAATATATAAAAATCTAATTCGCATACATATCCATATTGTTCTAATATTGGAATGAATTTATTAGGCGGCAAAATTTTTCCATCATTAGTAAACCACCTAGATAATGCTTCTGATGAACATATAGTGTTATTACTTATATCTACTTTAGGTTGATAATATGGTTCTATTTTTCTATCATTTAAATCTGCAAAAAAAGTTTTTTGTACTAATCTAGATAACTCTATTTTTTCTTTTATTTCTTCAGCTAGTTCATCAACATTTACATTATTTATATTTAAGCGTGGAGAAATATCTGAAAATAATTTATTCAATTCCATAATCAAATCATTAATATTAATATAATCATTTTCAAATTTTTGAAAAATTAATTTTAATAAATCATTATACATACGTCGACCGCCTATCTTACTTTTTTCTTTTGTTTGGCAGCATACATATCTTTATCGGCTATATCAATAAGTTTTAAAAGTGATAAATCATTTTCATTATCTATTGCAATAATTCCTATACTAGCATTTAATCTAAATGGCGAATATTCAAAATAATTACTTTCATTTAATTCATCAATAAAATCATTTAATTCTTTAACAAAATTTTCAGCATCTTCTTTAGTGGCATTTGCCCCAAAAATTACAAATTCATCGCCTCCAAATCTCATCATTAAATAATTATATTTTTGGTTTATATGTGTTAATGCGTTAGCATAATCACTTATAAAAACATCTCCATACTTATGTCCTAAACTATCATTTATATATTTTAATCCATCTAAATCAGCAAAGATCAAAAACATTGGTTCATTTAAATATTTAGAACGTGCATATATTTTATCAGCTTTATCAAAGAATCCTTTTCTATTAAACAGTTTAGTAAGAGTATCATGACTACTTACTTCTTCTAACTCTTTATACATTTGTTTCATTTTCTTATAAGTATTAATAGCTTCTAATGAATTAGCTATATTATTAATAAAAGTTCTAAATAATTCATTGTATAATGGTCCCATATAATTATTTGTTATTACATAACCATAATAATTGTTTAAATAATGTAGCGGAATTATTATAGAAAAATTACCTGGTTCTGTGTTTTTTAATTCAGGCATAATATCTTTTTTATCAATTGTTTCATTAATACACATATCATCTTCTAATACATAATGTAATGGTACAGTTAATTCAGTATTTCCAATATTCTCATCAATGCACATACAAAATTCAGTTACTTTAAATTTTTTTAAATATTTTGGTATTAAAGCAATTAATTTTTCAATTGAATCAGCTGCAACAAATTCTGACGCCGAATCATTTATAAACTTTGAATATTTTAAATGTTCAATATTTTCTATTGCATAATTTTTATATTTTTGCATTAACTCGCTATCATCCAACTCTTGATAATTTATACAACAACTTTTTCTAAATTTTGGTATAGCTTTTACTATTTCATCTTCAGCTACTTCGTTTTTTGATAACGCTAATAATTTATTAAATGCTATTAATCCAATATAATCTTCCTGTCTTTCCACTGATGTTATACTTGGTAAATTATATTTTGCTTGAGCGATATCATCAAATCCAGTCAATAAACAATCGTCTGGTATTTTATAACCTAATTTTGTTAATTCATTATAAGCACCTAAAGCCATTTGATCATTTGCACATATGTACACATCAGCATCCAATAAATTTTTACTTTGAAAATAATCTATTGCACAACTTCCACTATCAGCTAAAAAATCTCCATAATAAATTCTATTTTCATCTAATTCTATATTATTTTCTTCTAATATTTTCTTACAGCCATATAATCTTTTTTGAGTATCTGAACTGTTAATAGGCCCACCAATAAAATTAACCTTTTTTACGTTATGTACTTTTATTAGATGATCCATAATTTCTATCATTGCATAATAATTATCAGTTGAAATATTAGTACCAATTTTTATATCATAATCTATACTAACTATATTTTTGTTAAACGTTCTAATTTTTTCAATTAATCTTTCTCTTAATTCTTGACTGTAAATTGTTTCGGAATATAGAATAAATCCATCATATGAATCCATATCAATCCTATTAATATATTCAAATTCACCTTGGTTGTAACTTACTTCATCGGAACTAAAAAATGAAAATATATTAAAATCAATATTATGCTTTTTGCATTCTTCATATATACTTAATATAACTTTTCTTTGCGTATCTAGATGAATTTGTCCTAAAAACATTGCAATTTTTTTCATGATATTCCCCCCCGTTAAAAACTTTTCGATTACTTTATCACATTTCTCAAAAAAAATCAATAAAAAAGGATTAAGCAAAAGCTTAACCTTTTAATTATTTATTTATTTTCTTGAACTACAGCTTGTACCACAGTTTAGTTCGGGATGCCATAATATAAATTTAAGTTAGATGACTTTTTTTACATCTAAATGTTAATCACTAATTCTTACGTTAACCCCATCTATATTTTTATATACACGTTTTTCGTTTTTAGAAACCTTTTTTTCAATTTCGTCTGCTAAATCAAAACCTAGCATTTCAGATAATCCCATTAAGTAAATAGCAATATCAGCTAATTCTTCATTCAAATCATCTTTTTTCTTTTTCCAAGCATCATATGCTTCAGACACTTCCCCATACAGTAAACAAAATTCTTTATTTACATCTGTTGTATTAAATCCTTTGTTTAATTTATTTTGCCAAATATCTTTTTGAATCTTTTTTAATTCCATGTTTTTCCTCCTTAAATTCATTGTAATATTCTATTACCTTATTAACATTATACTCTAAAAATTTATTTAATTCAATCTCACTAAGCGTTTTATCGTTAACAATAGTATATACTGGAATAATTCGTTCATCAACTAATAAATATCCAAAAGTTTCACCCATTTTTGTATATTCAAATATGTCTTTTGAGTATACATTGTTCATAGTATCATCAGAAACATAATGCCCACCATTCTCAAATCTTATTCTGTTTCTATTTTTTCTTGTTTCTAAACTAGAAACTAAATTAACAATAATACAATTGTCACTATTTTGCAAATCGTTTATAAAACTTTTTATACTACGAAAATATGCATTTTCAGAAAATTCTAATTCGTATAACTGATCCCTGCCTCTTGAAAATTGAATTATATTATGTGTTTCTGAATTTACAACTGCCATTTGAATTATATAATCCCATAGAATAGGTCTTATTATATCGTGTCCATCTCCCAGCTTTGCTGGTTTAGTATAGTGACTGATTGAATTTATATTATCATTATACTCTTCCCATATTTTATTAATATATCTAAGTTCATTTTTAATTTTTTTAAATTCCTCTATTTTATTTTGATATAGTAAATCATCTAGCATAAACGTTTCTAATAATGGCGCTAAATCATCTATATCTGAATATATATTATAGTAGTTTTTAAAATAATCAATAAATGTTGTTTTTCCAGCACAAGAATTACCTATAACAATAATATTATTAGGAAGTAATTTTGATTTGGTAGTATTATCTATACATGATTGTATAGATAATAAAGGTCCTATATTTTCTATAGATTTGCTAGAATTATAAATTCCTTGTGAAATAGACTCATCTATATCTTGAGTAATTATATATTTTGATAAGAATCCACCAATAAAAGAATCTCCAGCACCAGTAGTAGATTTAATATTATTGTTGTTCGTCACATTATAACTAATTGTATTAGTTGGCGTTATTGCAATGACAGGCTTGTTTTCATTTGTTACTATTACTAACGGTATATCTTTTACATATTTTTTTATTATATTGTACTCATTAATATTACAAAATAAGATTTCTATTTTTGAAGCATATTTTTCTATTATAGGTATAAAATCTACAACACTATGTATCATTACATCTATCGAAAGATGATTATAATTCAATAATTTATTTTCTAAAATTCTTTGGACATCTACACCTTTTCTTAATGATATATGTAAATGATTGACAGCTATTTTTGTTTCTAATTTAATTATATCTGTATTATAAAATTGTGATTCACAAGTGGCTTTTGATTCATCAATTATAAACTCTGTCATCCTATCAACGATAGTTCCATAAAACTCTATTTGCTTTTCTTTTAATAGTAAACGTGTATCACTATCCACTTTACTTATTATTGCGATTCTACCATCATAAGAAGTTCTCGAAGAAAAGCTCGAATATATACAACTTCCTCCTAATGTATTGTAAATTCCGTTATTTACAATGATTTTATCATTGGAAGAATTACCTACATAACATAAATCAATCATTTTCTCACCAATTTCTTTACTTGACTTCTAACTTGTTCAATATTTGCTTCATGAGTATTTATAGCAATTACATCTATAAATTTAGAAGAATATTCCATAATTTCATCATATTTTTTATTTAATTCTTCATAATGATTTGCAATAACTTCATAATCACTTTTTTCATCATTTCTTCTTTTTAATAAAACATCTTTAGGAGCTGTTAAATAAATAATTTTAGCTCCAGCATTTTTATATGCAACTAATAGTTTTGTGTAATCTTCAAGGCTTAATTTACATTTATTCCTTATAACCGGTCCATAAACCATTTCACTAATAAATGATCTATCTAGCACCAATTCACTATCATCTTCTAATAAAACTTTCATGTATTTTGAGAATAAATCCATGTTTTTTGAATCATAATCAAAATGATATTTTTTCATTCCATAACTTTGTAAATGTTCAACTAAAGTTGTTTTACCTACACCATCTATACCTTCTATTATTAACATTAGAATTCCCCCTTTAACTATTATTTCCTACATTTGCATTTTACTTCAACGCAATCTCTTAATGGACAATTTTCAGGATTATGTTTATTGCAAAAATAGCGTTTATAATAAATAAGAACTAAATGACAAAACCATGTAGCATTATCATAATTTTCTACTTTAAGTTCTTCATATCCATTTTGTTTTATTATTTCTTCCACATTATTATTCTTTACTAATACTTCTAATTCTTTTCTTAAAATATCGTGCCCTAATGCATTTTTATATTGTTCAAATCCTAAACAAGGTAATTCTACATCCTTCATACCACTATCCACTGGTATTATACCTGAATAATATCCTCTTATGTACAAAACACAACATTGTGCTACTTTGTAAGATGCACCACTAACATTATCAGCAATTAGTTTAATCAATTCATCATTAGATAATGTTTTTATTTCATTATCATATTTTTCTATAAAATCAATCATTGATGACAAATATTTATATCTTGTATTTGACAATCCTAATCCTTTAATTATATTAATGATTTCATCTTCCGTCATATTTTTGATTTCATCATAAGTGTAACTATTTAAATCATTTATTACTTTTCTATAACTATCTATCATATTATAAGAGATTCTAGTAGAAAGACCCGCAATCAATAATCTTTTTCTATAATCCTCTACTTCTAGAGGCCACCATAAGTTATTATTGTGATTCTTTTTTACTGCATTTCTGACTTCTTCCTGATTACTACATATATCAATAATCTTTTTAAATTCTTCTCTCGTCATGCTTACCTCCTTTAAATATTATTGTCTCTTTTAATCTTTGCAAATAAGCTTGAATTGCTCGAAATAATTTGTGTATTCAACTTATATTCTAAGTTCTCTATTATGCCAATTGTAGGTAAATTTGTACAAGATATAATAATATTTTCGTATTCATTTAAGTAATTTTCTTTTATTAATTTTTCTAATTCATTTATTCCATAATTAAAATAATCTGCTGTATGTAATAAATCTAAATTTATATTTTTTATAACTTTTATTCCATTATCTTCTAACATTTTTGCTATTTCTTTTCCTAATTTATCATTATATGGTGTTATTAATAAACATTTTTTAATATTTCTTATTTTTGATTCCTCAATCAATGAAATAGTTGGATTTATTTCCTCTACTCCATTTTCTAATGCTGAAGTAGTACAAAAGAATGCATTATAATCAACATCTAAATATTCTAAGTCTTTTTTCTTATTATTTATATCTGTAGCAAGATCTTCTAGAAACTTTATTTTATCTTCCTTATAATTTGTTTTATAATCTAGTTTAGATATATAAAATACACTTTTTCCTATATCAAAATATCCTTTACTAAAAAGCATTTGCAATTCATATTCAACAGTCAAATTAGTTTTAGGTATTAATAATCCTATTTTTTTCATATTATTTCTCCAATAATTGTTCTATTACCAATGTATCCAACTACTTTAACTTTATAAAATTCATCTAATTTTAGCTCCTTGTTTAAAATTACTACTCTTACTGGACATGTACCCATTTGTCTTAGAATTGAATCACCATCTTTATACATTTCCATTCTTAATTCGCTAATTTCTAAACCAATTGGAAAAACTTCTTTTAGCATTGGAACGATAAATTCATTTTCTATTGTTTTACTCCAAAGATTAAATTCTTTTAAATCTTCTTCACTATAATTATCAAATTGTTCACCATAAGGAGAAGTTAATTTCCTAACAAAAACTCTTCTTACCCAATTTCCAGAATTTAATATTTTATTAAAATTATCTAAATTATGTCTTAATGTATTTTCGTTTTGACCGTCTAATCCATAAATTATATTAATACCTGGAAGTAATTTAGGTAATCCGTTTTTTCCTCTTTCTTTCCCATATTTATTAATTATAGATATTGATTTATGAATATCATCTAAAGATCCATTTAAATTACATTTTTCTCTTATTATTGGATCAAATGATTCAATTCCAAAGGGTGTAATGTTTCCTGCTGTAGTATATTTAGCTACTAATTCAGTTATTTGCTCACCGGATTCTGTATTTACATTATGGGGACTAACATTATCAATATGTAACGTTTTAATATTTGGACAAGCACTCCAAATTCCTTTAAATAAGTTTTCTATTTCTTCTACATTACAATTCTTATAGGCATAAAAATTTGGTTGCCTTCCTAATCTAAAATATAAGGCTCCATTAGCATATAAACTATTAATTTCATCTATAATATCTTCTTTTTCCCTAAACTGTAATGGCAAACCTCTCATTCCTTCTATACAAAATGTACAACCAGGATTTCTATTACATCCTGTAGCAGTTTCTATCTCAATTACTAGTGGTCTTTCTATTTGTTCTAATACACTTGATGAATCAATTGCAATTTGTCTTAACTTATCATAATTTGGTTTAAACTTATTACCACTTTCTCCAATAAAATAATTATAAGTATTACCAAAAATAATATCATTAAATAAATTGCTAGGTACTGTTTTCCTAATATTTTCTCTTGTTAATTCACTTCCACCAAGAGAATAAAATAATAATTTATTAGTTTCTTTGTTACAGAAAAGATTTAATAATTTTTCTACTTCTAAAAAAGTAGGAGGTTCTGCTGAAACATATTCATATTTAACAAAACATCCCATTACAACATAAATATTTGTTGCATTTTTCAATATTTCTGAAACATTGTTAGCATTTTTTGTTTTATTTATTATTCTTTTATTATATGAACTATCAAAATGTTTTTCTCCATTTGCAAAACGTAAATCATCAATTGTTAAATAATAATAGTTAACATTTTTATTTTTTAAAGCACCTGCTATATATCTAGAATGTACACTTAAATATGGTGGTACGCCTAATCCTGATGGTTCATCCGTATAACAATCTATTATTACATCATATTTCATCTTAAATTCCTCCTTAATCGATTAAAGTTATAACATGAAATGGAATTACCTTTTCTTTTAGTTCTGATAGCGCCAAAAATAATATATCATGTGTATCATCAATTAGAATAGCTAATTCACATTCGTTCGAATCTAATTTTTCTCTTATTTTATCAATTTTTATTTTCTTTCTAGATTCAAAGTTTTGTGATAAAACAAAAATTTTATTTTTTTCTTTAATATATGGCATATATTTGTCAAGCCACAAACTTTTTTCCTCTGCTTGTTCTTTATATAAGCATGAACTTAATATAAACATTTCACAATCTATTTCATCATTAATCCTTTGTAAATTATTTATTGTAGTATATATAGGTCTCTTATTTAAATATAGTCCAGGTTTATTGTTCTTTATATTTTCTCCTTCTCCAAACCTGTAATCTGCTATTACTCCATCCATATCTACAAAAATAGAAATTTTCTTAGAATTGTTTTTTATTATTTTTTTTATTTCTTCTAACAAATACATAGAATACCTCCAATTAACTATATTATAACATAAATATGAACTTTTTTAATACTATCAAAAAGACCAAGATTTTGAAATCTTAGTCTAATTTATATGTATATATCTATTATCATAGGTTCTTTTAACCTAACATTTTTTAATTCTGGTATTTTATCAGAATACCTTTTAACATCATCATTTGTAATGATTAAGCGTGTTAAGAACAGGTCGTTTTCGCGGACTAATTGTTCTCCTTTTCGCGTATAACCGCTTGAGCAGCAGCTAAACGAGCAAGTGGTACTCTGAATGGGCTACAAGATACATAAGTAAGTCCTAGTTTGTGACAGAATTCAACACTTGATGGTTCACCACCGTGTTCACCACAGATACCAAGTTTGATATCAGGTCTTACACTTCTACCTTTTTCAACTGCAATTTTCATAAGTTCACCAACACCTTCTTGGTCAACTTTAGCAAATGGATCACTTTCGAAAATAGCTTTTGAATAGTAATCTTCTAAGAATTTACCAGCATCATCTCTTGAGAATCCATAAGTCATTTGAGTTAAATCGTTAGTTCCAAATGAGAAGAATTCAGCTTCTTCAGCAATTTTATCTGCAGTAAGTGCAGCTCTTGGGATTTCAATCATTGTTCCTACATGGTATTTTAATTCAACACCACTATTTTTAATAATTTCGTCAGCTGTTTCAACTACTACATTTTTAACATACTTAAGTTCGTTAATATCTCCTATTAATGGAATCATGATTTCAGGAGTAACATTTAATCCTTCCTTATTTACATTAATTGCAGCTTCAATAACAGCACGAGTTTGCATTTTAGCTATTTCTGGATAAGTTACAGCTAAACGGCATCCACGATGTCCCATCATTGGGTTAAATTCTTTTAATGATTCAACACGTGCTTTTAAGGCTTCAAATGTCATACCTAAACTTTCTGCTAAAGGTTTAATTTCTTCATCAGTGTGAGGTAAAAATTCATGTAGAGGTGGATCTAAGAAACGAATAGTAACTCCATATCCTTCCATAGCTCTAAATAATCCTTCAAAGTCATCTCTTTGATAAGGTAAGATTTTTTCTAAAGCTTCTTCTCTAGCTTCTAGAGTTTCAGCTGTAATCATACGTCTGAAGTTGAAAATTCTATCAGCTTCAAAGAACATGTGTTCAGTACGGCAAAGACCGATTCCTTCAGCTCCAAATTTTCTAGCTTGAATAGCATCTTTTGGAGAATCAGCATTTGTTCTTACTTTTAGAGTACGAATTGCATCTGCCCAAGACATAAATGTTTCGAAATCTCCTGAAATTGATGGTTCTACAGTTTTAACTTGGCAACCATATACATTACCAGTTGAACCATCTAAACTCATCCAATCACCTTCACGGTAAACATTACCATTTGGTGCAGTTACTGTTTTGTTTTCTTCATCTATTTTTAATGAACCACATCCAGATACACAGCAAGTACCCATTCCACGTGCAACAACAGCAGCATGTGATGTCATACCTCCACGGATAGTTAAGATACCATGTGCAATATTCATTCCTTCAATATCTTCTGGACTAGTTTCAAGACGAACTAATAAGATATCTTTTTCTCCAGCTTCTTTAGCTTTAATAACATCTTCAGCTGTGAAATATATTTTACCTGTAGCAGCTCCTGGAGATGCAGCAAGTCCTTTAGCAATTACTTCACTAGCTTTTAAAGATTCAGTATCAAAGTTAGGATGTAATAATTGGTCTAATTGTTTAGGCTCTACCTTAAGAATTGCTTCTTCTTTAGTTAACATTCCTTCGTTTACTAAATCAACTGCGATTTTAAGTGCAGCAGCAGCAGTTCTTTTACCATTTCTAGTTTGTAGCATGAATAATTTACCATCTTCAATAGTAAATTCCATATCTTGCATATCTTTATAATGGTTTTCTAGAATATCACAAATTTTAACAAATTCATTATAACATTCAGGCATAGTTTCTCTTAATGTTTCAATTGATTGTGGTGTACGAATACCAGCAACAACGTCTTCACCTTGAGCGTTCATTAAGTATTCACCGAATAATTTCTTTTCTCCTGTAGCAGGATTACGAGTAAATGCAACACCTGTACCAGATGTCTCTCCACGGTTACCATATACCATTTCTTGAACGTTAACTGCAGTTCCCCAACTAGATGGAATATCATTTAATCTTCTATATGTGATAGCACGGTCATTATTCCAGCTTCTAAATACAGCTTTGATTGCTTCCATTAATTGAACTTTTGGTTCTTGTGGGAAATCTACTCCTGCATGTTTTTTATATTCTTCTTTATAGATATTAACTACTTCCATTAGATCTTCAGCAGTTAATTCTGTATCAAATTCAACATTTTTTTCTTCTTTGATTTTATCAAATAATCTTTCAAATGAGCTTTTTGGGAATCCCATAACTACATCTGCAAACATTTGAATAAATCTACGGTAAGAATCGTATACAAATCTTGGATTATTTGTAACTTCACTAAATCCCTTAGCTACTTCATCATTTAAACCTAAGTTTAATACAGTATCCATCATACCTGGCATTGAAGCTCTTGCACCACTTCTTACAGATACTAATAATGGATTTTTGTTATCACCAAATGTTTTACCAGTGATTTGTTGTAATTCATTAATTTTTTCTTCAATTTCATTTATGATTTCTGGTGCTATATCTTTACCATCCTCATAATATCTAGTACATGCTTCTGTTGTAACAGTAAATCCTCTTGGTACTGGTAAACCAATACTAGTCATTTCTGCTAGGTTAGCACCTTTACCTCCAAGAAGGTTACGCATGTCCTTATTTCCTTCACTAAACAAGTAAACGTATTTCATATCATCATCCCTTCCGCATTTTTACCTGCATTCCTAGTATAGCAAAAAAAAATGTCTAAAACAATTTAAAATGCTTGATTTTACTGTTTTTTGACATTTATTTTATTATTTTTCGTATTTACATTCTGGATTACTACATTTAATCTTCTTATTTTTTTCAGTTAGTAAGCTATTGCATTGAGGACAAGTTTCACCTGTTGGTATGTCCCAAGTAGCTATTTTACATTTTGGATAATTATTGCATCCATAGAAAACTTTACCTTTTCTAGTAGTTTTTTCAATAATCTTGCCTTGCTTACAGATTGGACAATCCATAATCTCTTTAATTTCTTTTTGTTCCTTTTTAATGTATTTACATTCTGGGTAATTACTACATGCTGTAAATTCTCCAAAACGTCCTTTTCTTACTACTAAAGGATTACCACATTCTGGACAAGTTTCACCTGTTTCTTGTGGTTTAGCTTTTTCCATTTCACCGAATGCTTGTTTTAAAATAGGATCAAACTTTTGATAGAACTCAGTTAATACTTCAATGTTGTTTGCTTCATGAGATGCAATTTTATCTAGATCATCTTCCATGTTAGCAGTATATTCTACATTAATAATATCTTTAAAGAACTCTTGTAGTTTATCTGTTACTTCAAATCCAATATCGGTTGGAACAAATTTTTTTTCCTCAACATTAACATAACCACGATCACGAATATTACTAATAATAGTTGCGTAAGTAGATGGTCTTCCAATTCCTAGTTTTTCCATCTCTTGAATTAGTTTTGCTTCTGTATAACGTGCAGGTGGATTTGTAAAATGTTGTTTCTTTTCTATATTATCTGTTTGATAAATTTTTTCATTAAATTCTGGCAATACTTTATCTTCACTTGATTCATAATCAGCATATACCTTTAGGTAACCATCAAATACTAATACTTGACCAGTTGTTTTAAAATGATAATCTTCATTATTTAATACTACTGTTGTTTGATTTACTTTTGCTTCTGCCATGATTGAAGCTAAGGCGCGATAATAGATCATTCTATATAATTTATATTCATCTGGTGATAAATACTCTCTTACTTTATCTGGGGTTCTCAATACACTTGTTGGACGAATTGCTTCGTGAGCATCTTGAACATTATCTGTTTTTTTAGAAACTTTTACTTTACCTACATATTCTTTACCATATGTATTTTCAATATAGTTTTTACCACTACCAATAAATTCATCTGATAAACGAATTGAATCAGTTCTCATGTAAGTAATTAAACCGACTGTTTCATTACCTAAGTCTACACCTTCATATAATTTTTGAGCTAAACTCATTGTTTTCTTTGCTGGAAAACCTAATTTAGTGGATGCTTCTTGTTGTAAGGTACTAGTTATAAATGGAGGTTTACTATTTTTATTTTTTAACTTTTCTTCAATATTTAATAATTCATAATTGTTAGTTAATTTACTTAGAATATTATCTGCTTCTTGCTCTGTATTAATTTCTAGTTTTTTATCTTTATATTCAAACAAATCAGCTTCAAATTCATCAAAAATCGAAGTAATAGTCCAATATTCTTCTGGAATGAATGCTTTAATCTCTCTTTCTCTATCAACTATTAACTTTAATGCGACACTTTGAACACGTCCAGCACTAGTTCCACCAGTTTTAGATTGCATCAATTTAGATAGTCTGAAACCTATAATACGATCTAGGATTCTTCTTGTTTCTTGACTTTTTACTAAATCATCATCTATTTTTCTTGTTTCTTTAAAAGCCTCAATTACTTTATCATGAGTGATTTCATGAAATAAAACACGCTCATAGTTTTTATCTTTAATTCCTAACGCATCTTTTAAATGCCAACTAATAGCTTCCCCTTCACGGTCAGGGTCGGTTGCCAGGTATACCATATTGGCTTCTTTTACTTCTTTTTTTAATTCACTCACTAATTTCTTTTTACCATTAATATATGTATAACTTGGTTCGAAGTTATTTTCAATATCTACTCCAAGTCCATATTTACCAGTTGTAGCTAGGTCTCTAATATGACCTTTAGATGAAACTACCTTATAGTCACTACCTAAATATTTTTCAATAGTTTTACTTTTAGCTGGGGACTCCACTATTACTAAATTTTTTGCCACAAAATCACGTCCTTCATTAATTTTATACTCGTTATTTTATCTTTTGTCAACTTTAACCCTGATAATATTATACATAAGTATGTGTCAATTTACTTTAAATTATTTAAAATTTGTTTATATTTTTTATTTACTTCATTAAAGTCAATTAGTTTTAAGAAATTATTTATATAATCTTTTCTATTATTTCGATAATCTAAGTAATATGCATGTTCCCAAACATCAATATTTAAAATTGGAATCATTCCAAAACTATATGGACTATCTTGATTAGGTAAATCTAATAGATATAATTCTTTACTAGGTTTTACTACTAAGAAGGTATAACCTGATCCTGGTAATAACGATGCCAGACTAATGAATTGATTAACAAAATCAGTAATACTACCAAATTTTTCTATTAAAGCACTATTTAATGGTTCAGGAATTATACCATTACCATTAGGCGTCATACTATCAAAATATAGTTCATGATTTACTACTCCACCAGCATTAAATAATATTTCATCTCTATCTTTAATAGGAAATATATCAATGTTTTTAAATAAATTCTCAACTGAATACTGAAATTTAAAATTATTCTTTATTAATACATCATTTAAATTTTTTAGATATTTTAGATAATGACTATTGTAATGTGTTTCAAGTGTTACTCTACTGATATTTGGCTCTAAAGCATTATAATCATATTTTAAGATATATGGTTCATACATATAATTTTCCTCCTAAAAAATTATATGAAAAAGAGAAAGAATAATTTATCTTTCTCCTATTTTTTTAGTTTTTGATTTTAATTTTAGTATTTCACTAATCATATCTTGAGGTAATGGAAGTGTAACTAAATCATATAAAGCTGATTCATTTTGATTTCCATTTATACTATATATATCTGAATAAAACTTTTTAATTGTTCCAAATGTTTCAATAGCTTGATATACATTTACACTTTTACTAAAATTATTATTCTGTATATGATTAATATGTCCCTCTAAAATTTGAAATAATCCACCAATTGAATTATTAATAATATCAATATTACCATTATTATAATCCATTAATAATCTTCTAAATGTTTCTTTACCACCAATTAGTGCAAATGTTTCTTCTGGAAAATACTTACTATTATAAGTATCCATTTCTGCTGATTCTGCTTGCCTTAATAATTTAAAGAAATTTATAAGTGCGTAAACTTCACATTCTATTTGTCTATCTTTAAAAAATTCTTCCGTCATAAATAAACCACCCTTACTACTAATAATATTCTAACAACTTTATTTTTCTTTTACAAGTTTTTAGCTACAATTTCTGAAATTGGTTTAAATGTTTTACGATATCCTTCAATAAGTCCATATTTCTCAATTGCTTCTATATGTTTTTTTGTTGGATACCCTTTATGTGACTTAAAACCATACATTGGGTATTTTTTATCAAGTTCAATCATCATTCTATCTCTTGTTACTTTTGCTATTACACTAGCAGCTGCAATTGAAATACTTTTGGCATCGCCTTTTATTATTGAAGTACTAGGCATTTCTAAATTTTCTAATTTCATAGCATCTATTAATACATGTTCTGGTTTGATACTACTATTATTTATTGATTGATACATAGCTAATTTTGTAGCTTCATAGATGTTAACATCATCTATTACTTTTTCATCCATCATACCTACACTAACACTTAATGCGTGTTCCATGATGTAATCATAATACTCTTCTCTTTTTTTCTCTGTTAATTTTTTTGAATCATTTAATCCATCAAGCTTAAATTCTTTTGGTAATACTACACACGCTGTTACTACTGGTCCTATTAATGGTCCTCTTCCTACTTCATCAACACCACCAATATAATTTATACCTGAGGTCCATAATTCTTTTTCATATTTATATAAATCTATTTTTTCCATTTTATTTCACCTTTTCTTATTATAAAACTAATTATAATTTCAAACAAGAAAAAACGGAGATAAAATCTCCATTAATTAAACTTATTTAGTTTTTTTAAATTTACTAAGTACTTTTTGAAATGTTTCTTTTCTTTTTTGTTTTTTATCTCGATTTATTTTAAATTTAATAAATTCTTTATAACTCATAGCTTTTACAATCTTTACATCTAAATTTTGCATTTTTTCAGTATATGCTAATTTTGCTTCTTCTGTTTTACCATTTTCTGGCATCTTAGTATATAGTAATTCTTCCCAATCTTTATCTACTTTATAGTTAAAGATCATTCTCTTTAGTATTTGTAAAAGCTCTTTATCAGTTAAACTTTCAACATCAACTGTATAGTCTTTTAAGTACTCTTTTAATTTTAATAGTTGTTCTTCCATAAAACCTCCATATTATATACGATCTAAAGTTATTTTACCAAAATTTCCGTCCTTTAAATCTCGAATAATTATATTATACACTTTTTCGTAATTAATGCTACCCCCTTTTTGTAGGGCACCTCTTTTTTTAGCTATTTCATCTAAAGTAATTTCGATGTTATCAAAATCAATATTTTCTAGTTTATATCGTTCTTTTAATTTTTCTGGATATAAATCATTCATGATTTTCAAGATAAAAAGTGCTAAGTCTTGACTAACTAATATTTCTTCTTTGATTGAAGATAAACTAGCTAAGATTGAAGCTTGATGTTGGTCTTGTAACTTAGGCCATAAGATACCTGGTGAATCTAATAAATCTATATCTTTATGAATTCTAATCCATCCTAAGTTTTTAGTTACACCTGGTTTATCACCAATACTAACTACTTTTTTACCAACCAAACGATTGATTAAAGTACTCTTACCAACATTTGGTGATCCTACTACTAAAGCGCGAATGTTTCTTGGTTTTAATCCCTTCTCTTTTCTTTTTTCGTTCATTTCTTTTAATAGTGATTCACTTTCAGTTATAATTCTATTTACATTTTTACCATTCATTAAATCAACAGTAATTACAGTGTAACCTTTTTCTTTATACATGTTTAGTATTTTATCAGTTTCAACAGTATCACATAAATCATATTTAGTTACAATTAATAGTCTAGGTTTATTTTTTACTAGTTCATCAATATCAATTATTTTAGAACTAATGGGCATTCTAGCATCTACTACTTCATAAATAATATCTATTAAGTCTAATTTTTCTTTTATCTCTCTTCTGGTTTTAGCCATGTGACCAGGATACCAGTTGATGTTTGTTTTATTTTCGTTCATATTATCACAACCTTTATTAACTTAATTTTCTTATTCTAATTTTATCACTATATTGTGGGTTTTTTTCGACAAAATTATCTACAACAATCGTTCTATGAACATCTGTATCTTCATCACGTAATGATATTCTCGGAACAAGATTAACTTTCCATCCATTTTCAAAATAATTTGTAAAAATATTCAGATCTAAAGATGAAGTTGTTATAGCTCTTTTTTCTTTAGCCTCAACTTTATGAAAACCACAATATCTAACTAATATATCATTTATATCATCTTTAGATAAACTAATTATTCTGTCTAAATCAGCCTTTTTATCTTTTGAATTATTTTCTAAATTGATAAATTTTTTCAAGAAGATTATTTTTGATGATATAATGCCAATTACTAATTTAATTATTAAGGGGTCTGTCAAATCACAAAAATCTAAATGAACATATTTTTGTACATCATTTCTTGTAATAGTGTTGGTTTCGACTATTCTTTTATAAGTTTCCTGCTCATCTAGTAATATTTTTTCTAATGTTATAGAGTCTGTTCCACCATTAAATTGGTATTTTGCCAGGCTATAAATATACATTAGATTTTCTTCTTTATGTCCTCTTTCACCAAAACTGTTAAATAACAGCCCTTTTGAATTAATATAAAAACTGTTCGGGATTATATAATTCTTTTTGACTCCATCACCAAATGGAAGATATATTTCTCTGCTATTAGTCTTATCTAATTCACTATAATATTCAAGCATATTTATTTCTCCTTTTCGGTATTTTTATTATAGCATAAAAAGATAGATTTTGTATTAATCTATCTATATTTTCATTATTAATATTATATATTATACGCCAGTTATTTTACTAAGTTATATTTTTCTCTTCATTTTAAATATATAAAATATGATTATTCCAATTATTATTACTACTGTTCCTATACCTATATAAATGTTTGTGTTTAATTTTGTAGGTTTAGGGGATGGTATTGTTTCTATATCATCTATATCTTTAGATATTATTTCTACATCAAATGTCGTCATATGATTTTCATATTCTACTGTTATTGTATTTATACCAAGTTTACTATTATCAAAACCTGTTACTTTTACTTCCTCGCTTGTCATATCTATAATTTCTATTGATTTGTCATCATAAGTTATAGTAATTTCGCCGCCTGTTAAATCTAATAATTCTTCATTCTGTATATATTGTTTCTTAGTTGGATTTGTAATGCTGATATCCGTTATTTTTGCAACAACAGGTCTTAATATTACGTAGTAATCCTTGTCATATAGAGTTTGATAATTGATAAATTCTAACACACTTTTATCAAAACCTGGTTTATCATAAGCATCATATAAGAAATACTTATAATCACATGTAGTACCCGTTGCAATTTTTAAACTCTTTTCACATGTAGTTTTAGATGCATGTCTTGCATATTCTTGTTCATAGTAATCCGCCACAAATTCATTTCTCAAATTTTTAATACCACTATCTTTATCATATACGCCATTAGCACCTACAAATTTGCCATCAACATATATGTATGCATATATGCCCTCCTCATTTGTTTTCTTAGGGATTACTTTATTACCAGTTCCTGTTTGATCTGTTATATAATATATTAAAACGTCTCCGTTTTTAAAATCATTGGGATTTATTGTTTTAGCACGTATTTGATCCTCTACAAAACGTGGAAGATAATATAAGTCTTTATTTTTATCTTTAGAATATTTATTAACTAAACCACTATAGTAATTATTTAATATCATTTTTGAGAAATATGTTTTATTTTCTTTAATTTGTATTGTTGATTTTACTTTTGGATCAGAACCTGTAACTTTTTCTAACAGCTCACTGAACATAAAATCATCTTTAAATGATATTTTATATTTATTACCATAAGCACATTCATAAACAGCGTCTATTAGTGCCAAACCTTTAAAATTGTTTTTATTTGTTTCATAACAAGAAGTAAATGATATTTTCGGTTCTGGATTTTTCGTTATTATTGAATTTTCTACGGTACCTGTTGTTAAATAAATATTCTTGTTTTTAGTTGAATAAAATTTACCTGTTGAAACCACTTTTTTGTTTAGATTTTTTGCATCATCCTTTACTTTTACAGTATACTTTAATGTTTTTGTAGCATTATTAGCTAAAGAAGGTATTTGCCAAACTATTTTATTCGTACCGCTCTTATAATTACCGTCTGAAGATACATATTCTACCATACTTGTTAACTGTTCTTCGATAGCAAAAGTAGGATAACTAATTTGATTGTAAGCAACGCCACTTTTATTTGTAATTTTTATTGTATATGTTAATTCATCATCAAAATTAACACTATTATTATCACCTTTATCAACTGTTTTTTCTATTAATAAACCTGGATATTTTGTTCTTAGAAGTGCCTTTGAGTATTGTTCTTTATCAATTGGATAATTAAATATGGCATTGCCTTTTTCATTTTCATAGAATGGTCTGATTACAGCACATTCATGTTTTTGACAACTTAAATTACCATTAGAATTAACGAAATTATTCATTTGACTAAACCATACGAATTGAACTGAACCTTCTTCTGATACATCTAATACACCATTATTACCGTATGGACTTTTAAAAAAATTATATGATAACCTAGAAGTTCCATCTATTCTGGTAGAAATATATTCATCTGCAGTGGAATTTAAAATTATGGCATCCTTTTTGCCTGTATTTGGATTTATAGCTATATCGTATACAATTAACGCATGTCCAGTATATACAACCAAATCTCCTGGTCTCATATTATTTATTAAGGTTTCTAAATCACCTTTTGCTTCATTAACGTCATTATCACCATATACATATTTAATTTTAGTGGTTTTATTATTGGTATTACTAATTTTACAATTATCATTATGGCTACCTATAAAGGCATGTTGATAGTAAAGTAAAAAAGTCCCGTCTCCTTTGACCATTTCATCATTTTTTCTAATTTTATTTTTATAATAATCATATGCTTGTTCTGAAATATTATAATTATATCTTGGAAATTTATCATAGGATGACTTAGAATCATATTTTATTCCAAAAGCCTGATTATGAACACTATAAGTATAAGCTGCACACACTGAATATGTGATATCTTGAGAAGTAGCTTCTTCTGGTGAATTTATTGGGTAATTTACTTTTGAGTAATTATATTGAATATTTCTACCTCTTATATAGTAAGATTTCATGACTTCTTTAACTATTTTTTGTGCTGTTTCATAATCGCCATATTCTTGTTTTATAAAATCTGCTGATACTATAGTTGGACTTAATATAATTAATAAAATAATTAATTTAAAAATTTTTTTCATATATATTTCTCCTATCCACATCTTAAATTTTACTTAATACTACTTGATTTATGTTATTGTTATATCTATTCAATTATAACACAAAAGAGTAGATTTTTCATCTACTCTTTAAAACAATTAACTGTTTATATTTAATATAATTGCTTATTATTCATTGTACATTTTTCCATTGGAATCTTTTTGAATTTCAAATCCATATTCAAAAATATATGACATGCTAAATATAATTAAAATTTCAAGTATACTTATAAGTTCAAATCCACTACTACCTTCTGATAAACCTAACATTAGATTAAATGATATATCAGATAGAGGACTAATTATAATCAATGCAATCATTAGATATGAGATCTTTTTTATATAATTTACATTAACCAAGGTAAATGGTGTATTATTATTTTTTATATTTTCGAATAGTTTTTCTACACATCCTAGTATTATTATTATAATTATCAAATCTATTAATAGAAATACTAAACCTGCTTCTAAGTATCCTATTATTTCATATTTTGAATTATTATTAAATACGTTAACTATCATCTCTTTATCTACATTATCTTCTAAATCTAATAATACTATTCCATATAATTGTATTTTATCTTTATCTACTACTTTTATATTATCTGACTTAAATGATATATTATTATCTTCTACTTGGATGTTATTTACAAGATATGGTGTTAATATCATAGCTATTATTACAAATGGTATAGCTACTTTTAATACTATTCCTCCTATTTTACCTATTAATCTGATTACATTACTTAATGTCTTAACTTGATTTTGTTTTTCTTCGTTAAACTTAACAACATTCATAACTATTTCCTCATCTAATGAAGCAATATCACTCATATCATCATGAACAAGATCATTTATCTTACAATCAAATATTTTACATAATTCTAAAATATTATTCATTTCAGGATAAGCTTCACCTGTTTCCCATTTTGATACTGATTGTCTTGAAACATTAACTTTTTCTGCTAATTGTTCTTGTGACATTTTTTTACTTTTTCTTATTTTTTTTAAGTTATCTCCAAACTTCATTAAAACTTTCTCCTTTCATGCATTAAGTTTATCTTGTTTTCTTTACTTTTAATATCAATTTTAAGTTGCACTTTAATAACGCAACTAGAAATTGTCAATTGTTCTTTATATTAAAATAAATTCATATCCAACTTCTGGATATTCTTGACCACCGAAGTTAATATTATGTTCGCCTTTTATTACTCCGCCCATTCTTTCGTAAAATTTTTTTGATGGGTAATTTTCTTTTAAACACCAAATTATCATTTTCTTTTTATTTTTTTGTTTGAATTCGTTTACTATGTAATTAAACATCATTTTTCCAATACCTTTATGTTTTTTATCTAATCTAACATATAAAGCAATTATTTCACAATCAATATCATCATATTCAGGTGTGAATTGATTAGTATCAACATATCTAGAAAATCCTACTATTTCATTGTTTTCTATTGCGACAATGAAACCACCTTTTTGGTAATCTTTTTTTCTTCTTTCAGTTATTTCATCAATATTCATTGAATCTAAAAAACTATTATCAATAATATTTTTATATGTATCCTGCCAACTAGTTACTTGAATTTTAACTACTTCTTTCAGATCTTTTTCTTCAACGTTTCTGATTGATATATTTCCCATATATTCACCTTTTATTTAAAACTAATATATTTAAACCCTAATTCCTTATAAATATCCGATGCTCTTGGTAAAGATAGGATTCTTGCGAATATTAAGTTATATAATTCATCTATTAAAAAAATAGCACATAGTGTAAAAGATATTGTTAAGAATGTTTTTTTAGGAAGTTTTTTAGCTAAATTGAAGCAAACTGGTACTATTAAATATATTAGTAATAAGCTAGATATTCCAAAAAACATTACACTTCTTAAGCATACAAAACCACCAATATTACCAAAGTTTAATATTTCAGTATTATAATTCCAGCATCTAAAACCATCACCGATAATGTACATTCCATATCCACCAATAAGTTCTATAATTCCACTTGAAATAAATCCTATTAAAAATACTTTCAATGGTTTTTTTCTGTGTTTATAAGATAATAGGTATATAACTACAGCACCTATCGCGTAAATGTTAATCCAAGGTAAGAAATTACCTCCACGCCAGTAGAAATGTTCCATTCCTTCATTGAAATAATAAAATATTAATTCATATACAAAACCAAATATTCCAGAAATAACTATTATTAAACTTATTATTCCTAACATCGTTAACTTATCAAATGAATTTTTTTTATTTAGATATTCTTTATACTTCTTCATAAGTTTACTTCCCTTTTTATTCTTTATAATTATTTAAGCGTTTTTATCATTTGCTTGTTTCTTCTCTTAATTAGTTGTCCGTCTTTTAATTCTAATCCTAATGTTTCTAGCGCATTATCCATTTGTGATGCGATAACTATATCTAGTGGTAAACAACCAATATGGTACTGTTCTGCTTTTTTTAAGTCAGCATTAGGATCAATCACTAGATATACCTTGCCAGTTTCATCTGTTGCATGAAAATATATTCTAGACTCTTCATTATAGAATAATAATATTTCTATTTCACTATTCATTATGTCTAAGTTTTCATTTATCACTTTATCAAATTCAACTGTTTTATCATAAGATATCATTTTATTACCTAGCGCCCTATTTGTGTATATTAAAGCCATACTTGCGATATCTTCAAATTTTGTTCTTGTTCCCATGTGTCCTCCTTTATTTACTTCCAAATCTATTAAATGGATAAATTATATATGTTGCGTGCCCTAAAATTTTATTTTTAGCAAATGGTCCTAGTTCTTCACTATCTAGTGAATCTCCTCTATTATCACCAAGTACAAAGTACATTTCTTCTGGTATTTCTTGTAGTTGGATATCATTGGTTTCTGTACTAGGATATGGATCTTCCATTTCTTTTCCATTTATATATAAAATATTATCTTTATATTGTATTGTTTCACCTGGAAGACCAATAACTCTTTTTATTATTTTACCTCTTTCTGTTTGAATAACAACAATATCAAATCTCTTTATTCCATTTAGTCTCATTCCCAGTTTATCTAGAATCATAATGTCATTTTCATGAAGCGTTGTCATCATACTTTCACCATTAACGATAACTGGTGTGAAAATAAATTTCTTTACTAAAAGTACTACTATTATGATAATTATATAAGGTATTAATTCTTTTACTGTCTTTTTTAGCTTTTCCATATATTCCTCATTTACTTTCTATATTAAATTATACCTTGTTTTAATAGATTTTAATAGTGTTTTTTTATTTTTACAAAAGAAAAAATAAGGCGTTAACCTTATTTATCTCTTCTTTCTTTAATTCTGTATCCACCAACTAATCCTTTTAAGAAGTTTAATTTAGCACGTCTAACTTTACCCTTCTTAACAACAGTGATTCCAGCAAGTTTTGGTGAATGTACTGGGAATATTCTTTCTACACCCACACCAGCAGACATTTTTCTTACTGTAAATGTTTCAGAAACTCCTCCACTTTTACGAGAAACTACGATTCCTTCAAAAGCTTGAATTCTTTCTTTGTTTCCTTCAATAATTTTAACATCTACTCTAACAGTATCACCAACACGGAATTCAGGAACGTTAGGGTTTAGTTGTTTAGCAGTAATTTTATCAATTACATTTGCCATACGATATCTCTCCTTTCTGTTTTTTACAGTAATCATATCAAACTAGTAACAGCGGATTACTAACGAGTTAAATTATAGCATATATTTTTTTAATATGCAAATATTTTTTATCTAGATTTACCTTCCATACTATTTGAGTATTCATTTTCATAATTTTGTTCTAAATAATATAATCTTATTTTAAGTTCATGTTCTAAGATACCTAATTTCTTTTCAGTTAGTTCGAACTGTTCTTGTTCTAAATGTTTTTTATATTTAGTTAATAGTTCTAATCTAAGTTTACTAATTTCATTTAAACCTTCACGGTATGCAGTACCAGTTTCATCATCAGATTCAAAGATAACATTTAATAACTGTAAAAGTTTACGAAATTTAATATCTACTTTTTTACTAGCGACTTTGTTTGCTAGAGATGGGTTAATAATTACTACTTTATTTACATTAATAGCATCTTCAATCTTAACACCTTTTTTAGGTGATAAATCGTATCCTTCCATTTTATCGTACTCAAAATATGTAATTGTTTTATCATTTTTACTTTTTACAATCAAATATTTTTTATCTAACATGATATTCCCACCTTTACTTGTTTAATAAATCTGGTCTTCTTTCTTTAGTTCTATTATAGCGCGAACTTTGTCTAAATTCATCTATTTTTTTATGATCCCCTGATAAAAGTACACTTGGTACTTCCATACCTCTAAAATTCTGTGGTTTGGTATAAGTTTCATAATCAAGTAAATTATCATTAAAACTATCTACTAAATGACTTTCTTCTTCAATAACACCTGGTACTAGTCTAATAATAGAATCAGCTACTACCATAGCTGGATATTCACCACCAGTTAAAACATAATCTCCAATTGAAAGTTCTAAATCAACGATATTTCTAATTCTTTCATCAAAACCTTCATAATGACCACAAAGTAAAATTAAATGTTTTTCTTTTGATAAATCATATGCCATACTTTGTTTATAAGTTTTACCATCTGGTGTCAACATAATTACTTTAGAATCATCTGTTTTTATAGCTTCTATCGCATCATAGATTGGTTGGCACATAAGTACCATCCCACTTCCACCACCATATGGTGTATCATCAACTTTGTTATGTGGATCAGTTGAATACTTTCTAAAATCAATTACATTTACTTGTACGATACCTTTGGTGGTAGCTCTTTTAATAATTGATTCAGTAGTGAAATTTTCAAACATTTCTGGAAATAAAGTTAAAATATCTATTCTCATTCAAACATCCCCTTAATAGGTTTGATTTGTATTTTTTTATTAATTAAATCAATATTACCAATGAATTCTTTTTGATAAGGAATGAATACTTCTTTATCATTAGTTTTAATAACTAAGAATTTATTATGACCTGAATCTCTTATATCAGTAATTATTCCTTTTTCTTCATTATCAACTAATACTTTTAAATCAATTAAATCAGTTTCTAAAAATTCACCATCTTCTAAGTGTAAGTCTTCTTTTTTTACGTAAACATAAAGACCTTTATATCTTAATACTTGATTAATATCAAAATAACCATCCATAGTAATCATGTCAAAGTTTTTATGATGTCGGTATGTATTGATTATTTCTTTTTCTTTTTTTCTACCGATATAGATCGGCATACCTTTTATAAAAACTTTATCTTTTTTTTCAAAATCAGATATAATTCTAATTTCACCTTTAATACCATGAGTATTAACAATTTTACCAATATAAATAAAATCTTCCATTAGTCCCTCCTAGAAAGTTCATATAACAATATACTTGCCGCAATCGCTACATTTAAACTTTCAACATCACTGTTTAATTCAATATAAATATATTTATCACATAGTGCTAGTATTTCAGGATTTACCCCTCTTCCTTCATTTCCCATGATAAGAGCAAATTTTTCTTTATCTCTTGGTGTTAGAGTTCTTATGTCTTCACCAAACTCAACTTTAGTTCCTAATACTGGTATTTCTTTTTCTTTTAATTCGGTAATCAAATCATTTAGGTTTCTAGATACAATATTCATATGAAAACCTATACCTTGTGTTGAACGAATTACTTTATCATTATATACATCAACACAACCATCTCCTAAAACAACGGTATCTATACCAAAAGCCTTACTACTTCTAATAATAGTTCCTAAATTGCCTGGATCTTGAACTCTATCTAGTAATAATAATCTATTACCTAAATCATTATTTTCTTCTTTCTTTTTACATAATCCGATGATGTGAGTTGGTGTTTCTAATTGTGATACCTTAGCTAGTATTTCTTTAGTTACATATGTTACATCTAACGGTAAAAGTGTTACTTCATCCTCTTCAATAAAAATTTCTTCTAATAGTCCGCTACGATAAGCCTCTATTACTAAGTGTTCACCTTCAACTATAAACTCATTATATTCATCACGGTACTTTTTTTCTTTTAACTTAATTAATTTTTTTATTTTTTCATTATCTAAACTTGTGATTAACATATTTACTCCTTTAATAATTCTTCATTATTTTTCTAATTTTTTTATAATTAGGATAATTTGTTTCTACTACTTCCCAAAATCTACTTGAGTGGTTCATTTCAATAAAATGTGATAGTTCATGAACGATTACATAATCAAGACATGAAATATCTTTTTTCATTAATTCTAAGTTAAGTGTAACTCTTACTAATTTTGAATTGCATACACCCCAACGTGAAGTCATTTTTCTAATCGTTAAAGATGGATATGGGATTTTTCTATCAAAATTATTATACCAGTAGTCTAATCTTTCTTGAAATAATTTAGTTGCCTCTTTTTTTAGCCATTTATCAATATCTAGGTTACTTGGTATAAATATTTTTTCTTCACCAAAAATTATATCTTTATTATTAGTTCTTACTACATCGTATTTTGTACCTAAATAGTAGAAATCTTTTTTTTGACTTTGTTTATATGCTTGCTTCTCATACATTTTAATGATAGAATCCATATTTTCATTTATTACTTCTTTTACTTTTTTATCAGTCATAAAAAAAGATGTTGTGATATGGAGCTTTAAATCTTCTTTTACTCTTAGGTACATATTTTTGTTACCAACTTTTTTAGTTATGATAACTTCTACTTTCTCATCATTTATATTAATGTACATAAAACCACCACTTAATCTTTATTTATTTTATCATAACAAACTAAAAATTACTATATTTTCGTATAAAAGTTACGGTTTTATACACACTAGTATTGAAAGGAGAATTATTATGAATTTGGATATTAGAAGTCATATTATTAATAATTTTAAAGGCGATGATATTAAAGTTTTAAAAGATGCGATTGAAGAAAGTATTAAAAACAATGATGAAATTACTTTACCTGGAATGGGAGTCTTTTTTGAACTTGTTTGGCAAAAAGCGGATGATGAAACTAAAAATAAAATCCTTAATATTTTAGAAAGTTGTGTTAAAGGTAACGAATAATTACCTTTTTTATTTTTTTGTATTGACAATTAGTTATTAATCGTTATATAATTTAAATGTTCTCGAGTTTGGTATCCGCTCAGTTAGCTCAGCTGGATAGAGCAATGCCCTTCTAAGGCATCGGTCTGGGGTTCGAATCCCTAACTGGGCACCACTTGATAATATAAAGCGAACCCTATCGGTTCGTTTTTTTTTGTTAATTTATTATAGTTTTATGAGATTAATGTTTATTGTTTACATTTTGTTATAAAATAAGTTTCATGTTATAATGTATTTGTCAAGGAAACTTGCATAAAATAAAAAAGGGAAATACTTAACTTTTCCGAGTTGAGTACTTGCCCTGTTTAATGGTTAAAGTACTTAATCTTTTTTAGATTGAGTACTATTTTTTTATGCATAGAATCATTAAAGAGACTATTAATAAAATGATAATTAGTATTAGAAATGAGATTAACAAATCTTTTTTCTTCATAAATATCAAGCCTCCTTCCTATATTAGAAGTTGGCAAGTACTCAACAGTTAGTATTCTCAAAACAAATTATACAATAAGTAAACTTTATATTCAATCGAAAAAGTATATTTTTTATAAAAAAAGAAGGTTCTACCCTTCTAAAATATTACAACAATTCTTAGTTATTACTTCTTTCCCTTCTACTTGGAAAATTACACTTTTTATATCATATGTTGCGAATACTGATTCAGATATTGTGTATGTGACTTCTTCTAGTAATTTATCATTAGTAAAAATGTTATTATTAAAATTCAAAGTCATGATCTCATCTTCTATCTGATAACTTATTAATTCAGTATCTTGATTAAGTAGCGATATTAAATTTGATTCATAGATATAATGACTAGCTAAATTATCTATAATTATACTAATTTTTTCTCTATCATCATTTAAATATTTAGTTACTGGCACATAATATGAATTATCATTAATTTCATCTAAATAATATAAAGTAACTTTTTTAATTCCATTTAAATTATCTATATCAAATACTTTATTTATTCCAAAATTTCTATTTAACACTTGTGGTAATTGTTTCTTAGTTTTAGGAAGTTCTGTAAGCGAAGTTCCATCCACCTTAATAATTACTCCTTCTATTCCATCAATATTTATTAAACTGTAGGTTATTGCTTCAACTATTCTTTCTTCTAAAATAATATCTGTTTCTAATAATTCTTTACTAAAGTCTAGTGTGATTATTTTATCATTTATTTCGATATTATTTAATTTAGTATTAGCTGGAATGATACCTGATAAACCATTGGGAATCTTACTACTTTTTTGGACTGTTAGATAATCAATAATACCTCTAATTTTAGTATTTAAATTTTCTTCATTTAATAAAACATTAGTTTTTACTAAATAATTATTAGGACCTAATAAGTATATTTCATTAGTACCAACATTTGTTACATATTCTATATCAATATCCGGGTCTAAATAATTACTATTACTATTTAATTTTTCTGGAATAATACAAATTACTAAAACTGTTAGAAAAGAAAATGTAGTTATGATTATCTTTCTAAGCGCTTTTCTTTTTAACATATAATCACCTTACCTAATTCAATATATGAACTTCAATTACTCTTTAGAAGTAGAAAAAAAGAATAAATTTAATTTATTCTTATAATTCAATTTCTTTTAATTTTAATAACTCTACAACAGCAGCAGCTCTACCGTTTACATCTAATTTTTGGATGACATTAGAAATATGATTTCTAACAGTTTTTTCACTGATTCCTAATTCATCTGCTATATCTTTAGTCGTTTTATTTAATATAAGTAAAGAGAAAACTTCATATTCTCTTTTGGTTAATATTTTAGCACTCACTTTTTTCACTCCTAATCTTTTTTACATATAATTACCTATAGTATTTTATGTAAAACAAGTATTAAGAGATAGTCATTTTACCTATTTTTCAAATTTTACTGTTATGTACATCTTATTACTAAATTCATTTTGGATAGTTTTCATTATACTATTTGCCAGTTTCATATCATGTTTATCTTTTATAGCTACTACTTTTACCTCATTAGTGTCAATTTTGATAAAACACTCGATACCATAATCTTTTTTTATTTTTTCTTCTAATTGAGATTCCTGTGACTTGAGATTGGTAATATATTTTATTTGTTCATAGGCATCATTTTTTTCTTGGCTAGTTGCTTCCTCATTAGTTAATGTAGTTCTAAGTTCTGCCATAACAGTGTTTCTTTCTTCTTCTAGGTTTACTCTCATTGTAACTAGAAGTTCACTTTCTTCTATCATTACATTGGTATCACTGTTACTATCTCCATCACCGCTAGTTGGTTCTGTGTTCAAATAATTACTGTTATTAGTTAATAGTAATTCGTTAGGCATTGTAATATAATATACGCTAAGTACAAGTATTAAACTGAATAATGTTAAAAACCACAAACTTTGTTTATTTATCATATAATTTCTCCTTTTAGTATAGGATATGACATAAAAAAAAGAATATTCTAACAAAAGAATATTCCTAGTTTATTCAATTAAGCACGAGATGAATATTTTCCATCTTTAGTAGTTACTAATACTGTTTCGCCTTCTTCAATAAATAATGGTACTTTAATAGTCATTCCATTTTCTAAAGTAGCATCTTTCATAGCGCCACTAGATGTGTTACCTTTAACAGCTGGTTCAGAATGAGTAATTACATATTCAATCTTATCTGGTAAAGCCATACCTAATACTTCACCTTCATAGAAAGTAATATTAACCATTAAGTTTTCTTTTAAGTATTTAGCATCATCACCTAAAGTATCACTACTTAATTCAATTTGATCATAAGTTTCCATATTCATGAAATAATAAGTTCCACTCATTTCATATAAGTATTGCATATCTCTTTTTTCAATACGAGCAGCTTCTACTTTAGTACCAGCATTAAATCTTTCTTCAATGATTGATCCTGTTCTTAAATTTTTTAATTTAGCTGTTACGAACGCAGCACCTTTACCAGGTTTAACGTGTCCAGTTTCTAATACTGTGAAAATATTTCCATCCATTTGGATAGTCATACCTACTTTTAAATCGTTAGTGTTAATCATTTTAAAACCTCCTTAGAAATTAAAAGAGAATTAAATTCTCCTTAATTACTTTATACTATTTCTTTTCTTTATGGTTTGTATGTTTTCTACAATTAGAACAGTATTTGCTAAGTTCTAAACGGTCTGTAGTGTTTTTTACATTTTTACTTTTTCTATAACCTTCTTTACCACAAACAGTACAAACTAAAGTTTTATTTTGTCTATTACCTACTTTTGCCACAATAATCCCTCCTTGTTTCCTATATGTATTATACATTAGTATTTTGAAAAATGCAAAACTTTTTTATTTTTTTATAAATTGCTATTTTATGTACTTTTTTGCCATCAATTCAGTATCAATTATTTCTTCTATTTCTTGTCTTAGATTTTTTATAAATTTTGTCATTAAGAATTTATCTACTTCCTTAAAATTTTCATCATCAAAAAGGTTTTCAATTTCTTTTTTAAATTCTAGTCTAGTTATTCTCGGATTATCACAGCAATTATATTCGTTTATTATACTTATAATACTATTAATTATTGCTGATGGGAATGTTGCTTCAAAGCATGACAAACTTTTTCTTACAAATCTTTTTGATAATTTTTTATTTTTATTCATGTCATAAACCACTGAAGCTGCATATTCAAAACTATTTGTATATGTATCTAAAGCAGTAACTAAGTTAATTATATTTTCAGAACAGTAGTTATAAAAGCCAATAGGATCATTTTTTAATGGAAATTCATATATTTCATCACCATAAATAGATACTAATAAGTTAACTATATATGCTTCAAAGCTACGCGTGTTTGGAATTTTTCCTGCCCTACGTGCTAAACTTTCTGCAAAGCCTTCATTTATACCTTTTCCATAATAGTCTTTTTTAAATTTGAAAATAATACCATTTTTTTTAATATATTTACTTGATATTTTCTTATTGATTTCATTTTTATTATTAAATGCCATATGTGCTATTTCATGTAGTAATACATTCTCATCCGATAAATTAATTATGTTTTTATAAGAATTATATCCACCATCGAGGTATCCTAATTCATCATCAATATAAATTTCTAATGTTACCTTATTTATATAATAATTAAATTGTGCTTGATAGGAAAATTGTAATAATAGTTCTTCAAATGCTAATAATTGTTTTTTATAATCGTCTAATTTTTTTATTTTTTTATTTTCAACCATGTTCAACCTCAAAATTGTGCTTATTATAACACATTAGTAATATTTTTTCAATTATTTATAGGATATAATTCAAAGTATTTATTAGATATTTTTCTTGCTATTAATCTATTCATATAGGTAATATGATCATTATTTGATGTCATATATCTAACATCTGGTGATGTCACCGTTATACTCATTTTAGGATTATTGCTAGGCGCATAACCAACAAAAGCGTTGCTAAGTGTTTCAGTGTCTATTTTACCATCCCCATCTGTATCAATGAAACTTTCGCTAGTTCCAGTTTTCCCAGCAGGATTAGGGCTTTTTCCCATAACGTTTTTACCATATCCATAATCCATTACCGCAATAAAACCTTCTTGCACTCTTCTTAAATATTCTTCTTTAGTAGTTACCTTATTTAAAACAATTGGATTATTTATTTTTACAAGTGTTCCTATTTCATTAGTATCACTTGGGTTTCTAATTTCTTTTAATAAAAGTGGTTTTAACCTATTACCATTAGATGCGATTGTCGTGACATACTGAGAAAGTTGGATTGGTGTATAACTATCATATTGCCCTATTGATAAATTTAATAATAGGTCTGGTGATACTGTTTTACCACTATAACCTAAGCTTTCTATTGGTAGGTCTATTTCCGTTTTAACACCTAAACCAAATTCTTTAAATGTTTTTCTATAAATATCAAATGCTTCTTCAGTTACTGATACTTTTTTGTTGTATGAATAATCTATTCCTGCTACTCTCATAGCTATTTTAAACTGATATACGTTACTTGAATTAGCTAGTGCTACTATGTCATTTACTTTACCATACTGAGTGGCAGAACACTTTTTGGGAATATTATATAATTTTATACATTCATCAGTCATGGTTTCACCTATTTTAACGGTTCCTGTATTATAACCTACTAACATAGATGCTCCTTTTACTACTGAACCTGGAGTCATTGGATCAGTTAATGCATATGAAGTAATATCATAAGTTTTATATTTACCATTTTGTTTTAAAATTTGTCTTCCAGAAATAGCTAGTATTCCACCAGTATTTGGTTCCTGTATAATAGCATAAGTTTTATTTAAATATTTAGTATTCACCTCACTTTTAGCTTTAATTAACTCTTTATCAATAATATTATCCACTTCTATCTGTAAATTAATATCAATATTTAAAACTATATCTTTTCCACGTTTAGCTTCATTTATTAATACTACATTGTCATTATTAATTTTTTTGTATTCTGCTTTTTCACCTTTTAATATATCCTCATACTGTTTTTCTATATTACTTATTCCAACTGTATCAGTTAAAGCATAACCTTTAGCTAAATAGTCATTTTTTAGTTCTTTAGGTATACTTCCTACACTACCTAGTATACTTCTTAATGTATCACCATATAAATAATTTCTTTCCCAAGTAACTTTAGTATCAAAACCATTTAATTTAAAATTATTTTCTGAAAAGTATGCATATTCTTCGTGAGTTACATCACTATTTTTAATTATTTTTTCAGAGTAAGAATATCCTGTATTCATTAAATAATAAAGATAAGCAGTTTTTCTATCTTTTTCATTAAAAATACTTAAATCTTCTTCTGTAATTCTAGATATTTTTAAATTTTCAATATCATTATTAGATAGAATACGTTGTTTTAGTTTTTCCCATTCTTCATCAGTAATTTTATCATTGCATTTATCTGGATATAGTACTAAATAGAATTCTTTTAGGTTTCTTATATTTAATTTTTCATATGGAATATTAATTTTATCTATTATAGAATAAGCAAGTTCTATTTCTTCTTTAACAGTTATATTATCGTCTTTTTTATAATAGATAACTGGTACTGCAATATTATCTACTAATAGATTATAATTTCTATCATATATTCTACCACGTGGTGCGCTATCACCATACACAATTACATTAGTTAATTGTTTTAATCTTTCTGTATAAAAAGTGCTTTTTAATAGAAGAATTTTTACTAAAAATACTATTATTATTAAGAAGATGCTGAACATAATTATTTGAACTAGATTTATTCTTTTATTCATTAATTTTAATTTCTTTTTCATATCAATCTTCCTTTTCTTTTTTAGTTTGTGTTAAAACTTTAAAAACTTACATATATTTTGTTAGGAGGAATGAAATGTATAAGCAAATAATAAAGAGTTATGTCGAAAAAATAAAAAAAGAAGATATTATTAAATATATAGATAGCAATAATTATGTGATTAGTGATAAAGAAATTGATACTATTTATTTTTATATAAAGAATTATTGGGAAGACTTTTTCAATAACAAAGATGAAGTTTTTAAAAGATTAAAAAATGATGTTAGTGAGAATACTTATATAGAAATCATGAAGCTATATCAAAAATATAAAAAGTTTTTATAATTAAAACAACCAAAAATATTTTTGGTTGTTTTATTTTATTAAAATTCACACATTTTTGTATTTGAATTTAAGATTCCGCCATCTGGACATGTATAAATTAAATATTCATTTTCAATAATTGTACAGCTTTTTGGTTTTGTACAAGTTCCTATTCCATGACTAGCACATGCACCCCAATATTTAGTATTTGTCCCTAGTGATCCATCTATAGATTGACAACAATATGATATCAATCCTGTTTGATTAGTAGAAGTACATGTTTGACCGTTTTCACAAGTGAAGTCCCAATAATAGTTCATTGCTAAACATGTATCGCATGTATATTGTTCAGCACCACATTTTTCTTCATTTTCAGTATAATAATATGTACAATTTCCATCTGGTGTTAATGTTCTACCGTCTGAACATGCTAATACTGCTTCGTAATCTTCGTTATATGTTAATGATACTAATGTAATTTTAGCATATCCCTCACCTTCACGGATTCCAGATTCAGTTGTTCCATCGGTTACACCATCGATGTATCCTGAACCTCCACCACTTGCTTTTTCAATTATACCGCCAGAATAATATGCTCCACCGCCGGCACCACCGTAGTAGCCGCCGCCGCCACCACCATAACCGTGACCTAGCATACTATAGAAATTAGCACCATAGCCATAACCACCATGTGTCTCTGCTGGAGTTCCAGGATTATATCCGCCAGCCGTTTGTGTTCCACCTGATGAACCTCCACCACCAGTTAGTCCACCACCTGGTTGTCCTTTAACCCATTTTGAATAAGAACTTGAGTGCCAACCACCGCTACCGCCACCGGCAACAATTAATAATTTAGAAACATCGACATTCTTAAGTACATCACCAGCTAATGCCATATGGGTAGCACCACCACCACCAGCTATTTTGATATTTCCATCAGTTCCAGTACCTCCACCATTATATCCTGCGGTTCCAGTTGTA
>JAZOBJ010000036.1:0-2284 GCA_045595895.1 Candidatus Scybalousia sp.
CAAAACAGTAGATGGTAAAAAGATTTTAAATAAAGTTTCATTTAGTGTTTTAAAAGGTGATAAAATTGCATTTGTTGGTAGTGATGAACTAGCTAAAACAATGTTGTTTAAAATATTAATGGGTGAAGAAAAATTTGATTCTGGTGAAGTTATTTGGGGAAAAACAGTAACTAAATCATATTTTCCACAAGATAATTCGGCTTACTTTACTAAAGATATTAATATTATGGAATGGATTGGAGAATATTATAACATTGATGACGAAACAGTATTAAGAGGATTCCTAGGAAGAATGTTATTCTCAGGTGAAGAAGTATTTAAAAAAGTACCAGTTTTATCTGGAGGAGAAAAAGCTAGATGTATGTTATCTAAATGTATGTTAGAAGCATCTAATATGTTAATCTTAGATGAACCAACAGCACACTTGGATCTAGAAAGTATCACATCACTTAATAATGGTTTAATCAAATATGATTCAGAACTTTTATTTGCATCACACGACCACCAATTTGTTTCAACAATTTCAAATCGTATTATTGAAATCTTACCAACTGGTGTAATTGATAGAAGACTTCCATATGATGAATACCTAGAAAATGCTGAAGTTAAAAAATTAAGAGAAGAACAAAAAGTGAAATAATTTTCACTTTTTTTGTATGTTTTTATATATTCTCCTCAAACTAAAAATAGGAAAGGAGAGTTAAAATGACAAAACATGAGGCAAAAAAAGAGATAAGAAATCAATCTAGAATTTTATTAATTTTAGCTTTATTTTTATTAATTGCAGTAACAGCGGGTGTCAGTTATGCGTTCTTTAATTATACAAGATTAGGAACAACTGATAATACTATCACAACAGGTACAATTACATTCTTATATGATGAACAAAATGCATTAGGAAATGGTATATCAATAACTGATGCACTTCCTATGGATGATGATGATGGTATGGTTGTAACAGGAACTAATAATGTATTTGATTTTAGAATTTTAGCAACAACAACAGGAAATGCAGATATTCCATACGAAGTAACAGCTAGAAGAAATAATAATTCTGATGCAATCGATGCTAATGTAAAACTGTATTTAACAGAAGTTGGTGCTGACTCTGAAACAGCTGCACCACTAACTATGAATGGCGATACCGTTAGAAAGTATAGTGAACTTACTCAAACTTCAACACCAGTAGGAGATGGAGTAGTAGAAAAAACTATCTATAGAGATACTGTAGATGCTAATACAACTAACTACGAGAAAAACTTTAGATTAAGAATGTGGATAAGTAACGATACAGACTTTTCACCTGAAACAGATGAAGAAGGAAATGATACATATCCTATGAATAATAAAAAATTCACAGTAACAGTTAACGTTTATGCTAATGCTGCTGTTGTATCAGCTGGAGAATAAAATAATAATAAAATTTATTAATTTTATAAATTGAAATAAGATTTGAAAATGGATTTTAAAAATTCTATAAAGGAAAATTTAAAATTCATTTTTCTTTTGGTTTGAATAGTTTAAAAGAGTGATTTGTGTTATTTAAATAGTTTTGTTATAGTGGTGGCGTAATTCGAATTACAACAAGAAAAATTGGAGGAAATTATGTTATATCAAGAACTATTAGAAAATGGTAAAGTGTTACCAGGAATAACAGATGTAGTCTTTAAGAGAATAATGACAACACATAAAGACTATTTAGCATTAATACTAGAAAATATTATTCCACTATCTAAAGAAGAAATAATTGAAAAGGGTGAATTTTTAAATATAGAGATTCCACCTAGTAATTTATCTTTAAAAGATGGTCGAATGGACTTATTATTAAAAGTAGATAAGTACTATATAAATTTAGAAGCAAATACTAGTATAAGTCCAGCACTTATAATAAGAAATATAGCTCATTTTGCGGGACTTGCATTTAATGAGTATGCTAGACGTGATAAGAAGACATTGGAAGAAATACTATATCAAGTGTCATTTAATAAAATAAAAAGGTTATCTAATGAGATAGTAGTAAGGTTACAGTATTGGGATAAGGATTTAAATGTTGGGGATGAAAATTTACTAAAAGTAGAATTGAATCTAGAAATTGTTAACAAAAAGTATTATAATAAAGAAAAGATGACAACTTTTGAAAAAGCGTTAATGATTTTATTAATAGAGAATGAGAAAGAACTTTTAGAGTTTGTGAAAGGAGATAGTATTTTGGAAAGTGTTGGAAATGATATTATAAGTTATAGTAAAGCTAAGGAAATAGTAACAGCATATGAAAATGCTATGA
>JAZOBJ010000037.1:0-5269 GCA_045595895.1 Candidatus Scybalousia sp.
GTAAATTTATCCCTATCACCTGGACTAAAGTTTTCTCGTTTTTCTAACACAATTGGGTTATCCGAACGAAATGGTATGGTTCCTTGTTCAGCTTCGCCTGTAATACTACTTATTTTGGCATAAACTGTTTTCTCACCATTAAGATAGATCATCACTCTAACTGCTTCATCAACATCTTTGATGACGTCTTTCATAACAATTTCATACCAATAGTTTTGAATTTCACTACCTTGATTTTCTACATAGAAAGTATAGGCTATATAGTTATCACCATTATGTGAGCCTTCTGCTTGTTCGTGAAGGTCTTCTGGCAACCAACTCATAGCTATATTATCTAGGAATTCAATTTTACCAGCTTGAAGTTGGGTTTTACCAGTAGGATCACTGGCATTTTCAAATATTGCTAGACCACTTCGTAAATCTTTATTGTAGTCAAGGGTTACGGTAAATCTTCCTTCTTCATATATAACTTGTAAAATTAAATATAGTACGATAAGTAATGATAATAAACCAAGTAAAGAGGATTTTACGATTCTCTTAAGTTTTCTACGCTTTTGGAATTTGTCGGCAGTTAAATACATTTGTCTTTTCATCCATTCACGCTCCTTTAGGAATCACCACTTTACTCTATTATCATTATCCTTTCTTAGCGGTCAATCTTAGTTCCCTACCATACATATATATAATAGCATAAAGTTTTTAGGGTTTCAATCATTTAATCTCATTTTTCGACAAAATTTTTTCGTAAAATTTGTGTAAACATTTAAAATATCTTATAAAATGTGGTTGACCTTGATTTTTGGGGTTGATAAAATTTAATTAGAATAGAGGTGGTGGAGTGAATTTTAAACAAAGAATATTCTTGTTAATAGCTTGTATTTCTTTATTTAATTGTTTAAATCTAATTCAAGATACGTTTGCGAAATATTCATCAGATGTTAATGCATCCACCAATATTTCTATAGCTAAATGGAATATACTAGTTAATAACAAAGATATTAAAAATAATAGTGATTTTTCTAACTCAGTAGTTGCGGTTTTTACAGGTAATGAAAATGTTAGTGATGGGGTTATTGCTCCTACAGCTGAAGGATATTTCGATGTAAGTGTTAATGTTAGTAATGTAGATGTATCTTTCAAAATGAATATGGATGTTAATGTTAGTAATGATAGTGCAGTTAAGGATTTAATTATTACTGGATATTCAGTAAATAATGGTCCTATTACTACACTAAATACTTCTAGTTATACTTTAACTTCTAATGTTTCTTATTTAGATACAACTAGAATATTTACTTATAGGTTTTATGTTAAATGGGATGATTCAGAAAATAGTACTATGAGTAATCAAGAAGATACTAATACTACTATTAATTCTGGAAAAGCTAAGTTTGATATAAATACATCATTTATTCAAAATGCAAATTAAAAACAGTCGATTGACTGTTTTTTTAGTTTTGGATAGCTCTTACTCTAATTCTAAAGTTTAGACTTGATTCTTTAGGATGAGTTTCATTGTATTCATAAGCCTTATTTCCCCAATAAGTATCAAGAGCATCATCCCCTGATTCATATGGCCAGTATAGTTTTATTATATATTTAGTTACACCTATGTCAGCATCTAATTCTTCATTCTCAATATCTATTTGAAGTTTAAACGGGAAGTCAGTTCTTAACATCTCTGCTAATTCTTTTGATGTCATCGCATCTTCTGGTACTTCTAAATTTTCATAATGGTAGCCTTCTACACTTTTATATTCAGTATCTAGAATTCTAGCTGATAGTATTTCATACGAAACAATCGCCTTACTCTCACTTAAGTTATAGGCTTCTAATTCATTTACATAATCTTCCATACCAGGGTAGATACTATCAACATCAATATTTAAATAATCTACTATTGGATTATCATCATTTTTAAATAGTATTTTCCATGATCTAACATGGACTGATAAACCTGTAGATACTTCAGTTGCATAAATGAACCATGCATAAGTATTAAAAACCAATAAGAAGATTATTATTAATATATGAATTGGTTTTATTTTTTTTAGGTACTTTTTAAAGCGTTTCAATTTCTTCAATATCATTGTTTTTAGGTTGTTGGTCGTCATCATCTTCATCATCCTCATCATAGAATATATTAATTACGATTTGAATTGAAATAATTAATGTAGCAATTGCGAATAAAGCAAAGCATCCAACCATACTTGTCATTATTCCACTAATAAAACTTAAAAAGATAGTTTTATAAACAACTTTTCCATATAGTTGGTCTTCATCTATTTCAGGATCTTCAATTATGTTGTTTAGACCTTTAGTTGTGAATACTAGTTTATTAGTTTCAGCATCTTTTCTAATACTTACTACACGGTGAGTTACTATTTTATCTTTAAAATCATCTTTTTCACCTAAGTAAACAACATTATCCCCTACTTTTACATCACTAGGTTTAATTTCTTTACTTACTAAGATATCCCCTACTTTATATTCAGGGTACATACTTTGTGTAACTACTGTATAAATACGATATCCACCTAGGGATAATTCATTATTAGTTACTCTTTGAATAATTATTACAGCTAAAACTATTAGTAATACGATTGTTGTGATGGTTTTAATTATTCCATAGGTTATACTTAGTGCTTTATTATTTTTTATTTTATTAACTAAATCTCTCATGTTACTCCTTAGAATTCAAATTCTCTTATTTTATCTAAATATCTATTTATGTTTTTACTGAATACATTTTGAATCTGTTTAACTGATGCGATGTTGTTTTCTTTGGCTTGTGCTATTTTTTCTCCTAACATTTCAGTTAATTTTTCTTCACTTAAGTCAGAATTTAAACTAACTATTTTATCAATTAAAATGCTAGTTATATGTTCTATTTTTTCTTCATCCATAGTTAGCTTATATTCTTCTTTATTTAGAGTATTAAGAACTAAGTATTGAAGTAAGAAACAATCATCACCCATTCTTTTTAGGGTATCATTATCATAGTAATCTTTCTTTTCTTGTTCACGCTTTGTTGCATCATCTGGATGTTCTTGTAAATAGTTCCATAACTTAACTGCATATTGGAAGTTAGTATTTTTTAAGATTACGTTTGTTTTTTTAATTGGTGGTCTAACTAAAGCTACATGTTTTTTGTGTAGTATTTTATATACATCACTATTAGTTAGATCGTTGATACGCATCTCTAATTTTTCTATTCTCTCTTCGATAGTTAAATCTGTATTTTCACCATTATCTAATTTAGTGTTTATTTTACTATTAATAGTGAAAGAGAAATCAACGTTTTCTTCACCCAACTTAGTTGAAGCTTTGTAGTTTAATTGTTTTAAGTCTCTTATATATGATGTAGTTATTAAGTCTCTTTTTTTCATAGCTATGAAAGTTCTCATATTAGTTATTAAGGTATAAATTAAACGATTTTCATATGTATCATAACTTTCATCTTTATTTATGTTTAATATTTTTGATGGTCTAACATCACCAGTATGTTCATCAATATCTTGAATAAAGTTGGTATTTTTAGATAGATGTTTTATACTTTCTACAGTTATTCTTCTAGCCAATTCTATTTTTACGATTTCCTCTTCGTTTACGATAAAACGATTAGGACTTCTTAGTATGTTATCTAGATATCTTATTGTATCTTCCATTAAATCTAACCATTCAAAGTTACATACAACTTTATCATAATCAGTTTTAATGTTAAGAGAAGAATTAAGTTTTTCTTCAAAACTATCTATCTTAGAATTAGGAGTATTATTATATAATTCAAATATTTCTAATTCTTTCATACCTTCACCTTCTTACTCTATGACATTTTCTTAAGACGTAATAAATATTCAATACATTCTTTCATTTTGCCTTCGCCGAATGTCTTATTTAAATAATCAACAAATCCATCAATTTCATCTCTTATGTATGAAACGTTTAATTGTTCGAATTTTCTTAATATTTTTCTTGCGATGAAGTAGTCTACTCCATCAACTTCATCCCCACCACACGCAACATATACAGGAACGAATTTTTTCATATGGGCAACGATACGGTTACCAAACGCGATACGGAAATGTTGAATAACATAGTTATCCATTTCTTCTATTTTATTTAATGTATCTTGAGTAACTGGATTTCTCTCAATTGCCTCTGTAAATAATTTATTTAAGTAACTATAATTGATATCTTGAGCTGGAACTTCTTCTGGTTGGAAGACTTGTCCTTTATCGTTGATATCTAGTGGCATAGCACGGTCATATACTTTATCTGTAACCATAAATGTTGAGTCGTCGTTGTTAATTGTTCCAATATACCACATATTAGCTGGAATATGTAGTTTTCCACCTTTTAATCTCTTAGGGTCATTTTTCCAACTACTTGGTACTAACTCTACTATCCATTCATCTTTATTTGGCATTTCAAGGATTGATAACATTTCTGCGAAATAGTACTCAACTCTCGAAATGTTCATTTCATCTAAGATAACTGTATAGATATCATCAGTGTAACCTGCTGTATACATTTCTTTTAATACTTCTGTTTCATTGAACTTTTTAGTAAATTCGTTGAAGTATCCAAATAACTCAGTACGGTCTCTCCATGATGGTTGAACTGATGCGATACATGAATCGTGTTTTAAAAATTTTCCCCAAGCATAAGCAAGGGAAGTTTTACCTGTTCCAGAGATACCTTGTAGGATAACAAGTCTAGTTGATGCTAAAGATGAGATAAATAAGCGAATCATTTCAGTTTTATAATATAGTCTTAGTTGTGATGCTGCGAAGTTTCTAAATAATTCAACTAATTCAGGTAATGTGAATTGGTTGTTGTAGTTGGTTATTTTATAATCAGCGTATTCCATATCAATGTCATTAAGTTTAGCAAATCTGATACCATTGTTTATTTCATCTTCTGGTGTTTGTTCTTCAGGTAATTCTTCTCCTTCTTCACCAGGTTTTAATCCAAGTTGTGAAACTTTTAGTGCTAAGATATCTTGTTTTTCTTTCATTAGAGTTGCTACTTGTTCATTTAACATTGCTACTTCTTCTAATAAAGATTCTTGTTCTACTGCTGTTTTTGTAAATTTAACATATTTCTTAATAATAAATACAACAGCTAAAACTATTAATCCTAAGATAATAATAATACTAAATATTGCTAATGCTACTAATAGCCATTCTGGTGTATTAAAATCATTACTATATTCCTTAATAATATTCATATATTCGGGAATATTAAATATAGCCTTGATACCATT
>JAZOBJ010000038.1:0-10277 GCA_045595895.1 Candidatus Scybalousia sp.
CTTTAGACTTAGAATGTGGATAGATAAAGATGTTAACTTTAGCCCATTACCAGATGGAACATATCCATATAATGATAAAACATTCACTATAACAGTAAATGTATATGCAAATGCTAAAGTAGTAACAGATGAAGATATAGAAAATGCATCAAAAGCAGAGATAAGTAGTTTATCAGTAGAAGGAACAGAATTAACTAAAGTAGAAAATGAAGAATATGATTATGAAGCATCACTTCCAGAAGGAACAACAGAAACTACTATCGATATAGAAACAGAAAGTGAATATGCAACAGTTGAAGTAGAAAGATTAGATAGTTTAGCATATTCAACAAGTATTAAAAGATTATCAACTAAAAAGACATTAGAATTAACACCAGGTGATAATTATTTCAAGATAACAGTAATAAGTGAAAATAAAGAAGTAGAAAACAAATTTACTTTAAAGATTAGTGTAGCTCAAGGTGAAATATTATTAAGCGATGCAATCTTTAATACATATACAACTATATATGAAAATCCAACATTAGATAAAACAAGTGAAGAAGTAAATGAAAATGGTTTATATAAATCAACAGATACCAATGATGGAAGTCCAACTTATTACTTTAGAGGAAATGTAGAAAACTATGTAGATTTTGCGGGATTTACTTGGCGAGTAGTTCGTATAAATGAAGATGGAACTATCCGTTTAATTATGCAAGATGGAATAAATGATACTAATTATGCATTTAATTCAGTTAGAGATAGTAAAGAAAACATGTATTATAGTAATAGTGACACAGCTAAGCCAACCTTAAATGACTGGTATTCAAGTAAAATAGCTAGTAATGCAACATATTCAAATAGAGTAGCAAGTGGAAACTACTTCTGTGAAGAAGCTAAAGTAGCATATAGTAGTAGCTATGCAACAAATAGTGGAGCAAGTATGACAGTATACACAAGTTACACACCTAACTTTACATGTGAGAAAAATGGAAAAGATAAGAATGGCAAAGGTTATGTATCAGGAAGTATAGGTTTAATCACTTATGATGAAGTAGCTCACGCTGGAGGGTATTATAATGTATCTAATAATAGTTATTATTTATACAATAGTACAAATTTTTGGACAATGAGCCCGGCCGGCTTCTCTGGTTCAAGTGCTAGCGATTGGGGCGTAAGCACTTCTGGTTACATCAGCTACTACAATGTCACTTTTACTAGCCGCCTTCGTCCAGTTTTAAACCTGAAGGCTGATACAACTGTTACTGGTCTTGGAACAAGTGATTCGCATTGGTCAGTCGCAAATTAGAAAAAATGAGATGTATGTCCAAAGATGCCCTCATCTTTGGACCGATTGAAAAGAAAAATATCCAAAATCTCTTAAAAGAGATTTTGGATAAATAAAATTTGGTAACTATATTTTATATAGATTAACTATTATTTATAGTTATAGGAGAAAGTTATAAGTAACGGGTGGTTTTTGTGGTCCTCCTTTGTCGGCCCGGCCGGCTTCTCTGGATCAAATGCTAACGAATGGAACGTAAACAATACTGGTAACATCAACAACAACAATGTTAATAATACTAACCGCCTTCGTCCAGATTCTTGCCTTAACTTAGTGTAACCGGTTACGTCTTGTTACGAATAGTGGCATATACTGTAATGGTATATTTCATAGTAGATTATTCCTATACTACTAGGTAGAGAAACAAACTTTTATCCTTGGAATTATCCTAAATAATATATATAAATTATATTAGGACTTATATATATTAAATATAAGATTTAATTATAAAAATTTATATAATTTCAGATGCAGTACCTTAGGAAGTATTGCATCTTTTTTTGAGGTGTGTATGGTTAATAATGAAGGATTTAAACTATTATCTAATTTAGAAAAAACAATTAATTATATAAATAAAGAATTATTTAATTATCCTAAATATGATGTAGTACTTCGTAATAATATTGAATCTACTATGTATAATAAAATTAATAACAGAAATTGAAAATAACAAATTCTTAAAACTATAAGAAGAACAAGTATCAGTATATACTTATAGAAATGGACAATTATAGTGTTTTAAAAATGTAAAATTTAATAGTTAAAATTATAAAATAAGTAAAAATAAGTAAAAAAGACCTAGTTCTATTTATTAGAACTAGGTTTTTATAATATAATTAGGTTGAGGTGTAGTATATGTATGATGTACTTATAGTAGGTGCAGGTCCAGCAGGATTATTTGCAGCTTACGAACTAATTACTAAGAATAAGAAGTTAAAGGTTGCATTAGTTGATCGTGGAAGCAAAGTTGAAAAAAGATTTTGCCCAATGAATAAGAATAAAACTAAGTGTGTAAATTGTAAACCATGCCGTATTTTATCTGGCTATGGTGGAGCTGGAACTTTCTCTGATGGAAAATTGAATTTTATCCCAAAACTTGGTAAAAGTGATTTATTTAAATACATGAGTGAAAGTGAAGCTTATAAACTTATAGATGATACTGAAGAAATATTTACTAAGTTTAAAATGGATAGTGATATTTATCCAAGCAATATGGATGAAGCGGAAGCTATAAAAAAGAAAGTAGCTATCGAAGGAGCAAGACTTCTACTTATAAAACAGAAACATTTAGGTAGTGATCACTTGCCTGAATATATAACTGATTTATCTAACTTCTTAGAAAAAGAGGGGGTAGAATTATTTGAGAATAAAGATATCTCTGATATCATTTCTAAAGAAGGATATTATGAAGTTGTAGATACCAAGAAAAATGTTTTAAAAGCTAAAAAAGTAATTGTCGCACCAGGAAGAACTGGAGCTAAATGGGTACAAGAACTAGCAGATAAATATAATATTCCATATATTTCTCAAAGCATTGAAATTGGTGTTAGAGTAGAAACTAGAAAAGAAATCCTAGAATCAATTACTAATGTAATTTATGATCCAACCATCTTCATTAAAACTGATACCTACGGTGATGAAATAAGAACATTCTGTACTAACCCAGGTGGATATGTAACTAAAGAAAACTACTATGGTTATATTTGTGTAAATGGTCATGCCCTAAAAGAAAAGAAATCAAATAATAGTAACTTTGCTTTTATTAGTAGAGTAAACCTAACAGAACCAGTTACTAATACCCGTGAATATGGTGAAGCAATTGCTAGAATTGCTAATGTATTAGGTGACTCTAAACCAATTATTCAAAGATTAAAAGATTTAAGAAAAGGAAGACGTTCAACTTGGCATAAGATTGAAAAAGGATTTGTTGAACCAACTTTAAAAGATTGCGTAGCAGGTGACTTAGCTTTAGTTTTACCACATCGTATTATTACTAATATCATAGAAGGACTTGATAAATTAGATAAAATAATACCAGGTGTTAGCAACGATGAAACGCTACTATATGGACCAGAAATAAAATTTTTTAGTAATGAAATTACTACTAACAATCAGTTTAAATTAGAAAATGAAGATATTTACTTCATAGGTGATGGAGCAGGTAAAGCTGGTAACATCGTAGTAGCTGCCGCAACAGGTTTAGTAGCTGCTCGTGATATATTAGAAAAAATGAAAGAGAAATAATCTTTCATTTTTTCATATAATATTATGGTGATAACATGTTTACAATGGAAGATGCTATTAGGATAGCAGAAAAATTAAATATTGATTTTTCTAAGTTTTCTAAAGAAGACTTTCTAACTGGATTAAATATTGAGTTAGAACATGGAAAAGTAGATTCAACAACTAATGTAACAGACAATGATTTGGAAAAGACGGCTAAAATCGCACTAGCTCATTTAAATGAATTCCCTAATTATTATAATCAGGAATATGGACTAACAGCCTTTGAAAAAATGTTAAAGAATAAAACTAGTGAAAGATGTTTGCCGAAGTGGCGATATGAATGATAAAGGTTGAAAAAAACAATAAAATATGTTATATTGCATATAGATGAAGGAAACTTCATAAAATAAAAAAGGATACATTTGATTGCCGTAATCAGATGTTTCCCTTGTTTAGGTATTGCATCTGAGATCAACAAATGTTGAAATCAGATGCTTTTATTATTTATATAGTAAGGTGATTACTACAAAAAATAATAGTAGAATTATAATAAATTGAGATAACTCTCTTTTTGTCATAATTAACCACCACCTTTCTTTCCAGAAAGGGAAAGCACCTGATATTCCAAATGTATCCAATATAATTATACACAGATAAGCTCACAAAAACTAAAAAATACTTATAATTTCTTTGGATTTATTGAAAAAGAATATAAAATATGATACATTGAATACATATGAAGGAAACTTCATAAAATAAAAAAGGATACATTTGATTGCTCGAATCAGATGTTATCCCTTAATGGATTGCATCTGAAATCAACGAATGTTGAAATCAGATGTTTTTATTATTTATATAGTAAGGTGATTACTACAAAAAATAATAGTAGAATTATAATAAATTGAGATAATTCTCTTTTCGTCATAATTAACCACCACCTTTCTTACAGAAAGGGAAAACATCTGATATTCCAAATGTATCCAATATAATTATACAAAGGTAAACTCACAAAAACTAAAAAATGTATATAATTTCTTTAAATTTAATGAAAATAACTGAAAATGCTTGCAAAATCAACTGACTTCTAGTATATTATACATGTACCTTTTCTAGGTTATGGATCTAATTCCGACCATTACTTGGATATAGGCAAATAAAAATATAAGGAGGAATTGAAAATGGCATTAACTAAAGAAGTAAAACAAAACTTAATTAAGACTTACGCTAGAGATAAAAACGATACTGGTTCTTGTGAAGTACAAATCGCTATTTTAACAGAAGAAATCAAAGAATTAACAGAACACTTAAAAGTACATACACATGACCATCATTCTCGTCGTGGACTTCTTAAGAAAGTTGGACAAAGAAGAAATATGCTTAACTATTTAGCTAAGAAAGATGTTCAAAGATACCGTGACATCGTTAGCAAACTAGGTTTAAGAAAATAATTTATAATGTAAAGATAGGCACTAGTTTTTTTAGTGTCTTTATTTTTTGGGGGGACAGCATGGAAAAATCAATTATCGTTACATATCTAGGTGAAGTAATAACATTGTTAGATATAGGAAATGCAAAAATCAATTTGGAAGATATAGCGCATGGTTTATCATATACATGTCGTTTTGCAGGACAGTGTAAAGATTTTTATAGTGTAGCTAGACACTCTATAAATTCTCTAAGAGTAGCAGAACACTTTGGTTATAATGATGAATTAAAACTTTATACATTATTACATGATGCAAGTGAAGCTTATATATGCGATATTCCATCGCCATTAAAAAAATTGTTACCAGCATATAAAAAATATGAAAATGATTTTCAAACTAATATTTATAAAACTTTTGGACTACCAGAAATAACAGATGATAAGAAAAAGCTAGTAAAAGAAATAGATAATATTATGTTTTCAAAAGAATGGAAAGTATTAATGGATTCAAGTTTTGAAGATAAAAATACAGGTTTATTAATTCCAAATCTAATTTTTTCATCAAAAAATATGGAAGAAGTAGAAAAAGAATTTTTAATAGAAGCAAAAAAATTAATAAAAAGAGAAAACTAGGAGGTAATTATGAAAAAAGTATTCGAAAAAGATTTTAGAGGAAAGAAAATAGTTGTAGAACATGGCGAAGTGGCTAAACAAGCAGATGGTGCAGTATTAGTTAGATATGGTGATACTGTTATTCTATCAACTGCTGTTGTTAGTAAGACTGCTAACGTTTTATCAGATTTCTTCCCATTAATGGTTTTATATAATGAAAAATTATATGCCGTAGGAAAAATCCCAGGAGGATTCATTAAAAGAGAAGGACGTCCTACTGAAAAAGGAACACTTGCTGCTCGTATGATTGATAGACCTATGAGACCAATGTTCCCAGAAGATTTCAAAAATGAAGTTCAAATTGTTAACACAGTTTTATCAGTTGATCCTGATTATTCACCAGAATTAACTGCTATGTTTGGTTCAAGTTTAGCTACATCAATTAGTAAAATACCATTTGATGGTCCAATCGCTGGAGTTAAAGTTGGTTATGTAGATAATGAATTAGTAATCAACCCAACACCAGAAGAATTAGAAAGAAGTGAACTTGATTTAACAGTAGCAGGTACTAAATATGCTATCAACATGGTTGAAGCTGGTGCTAAACAAGTTTCTGAAGACTTAATGTTAAAAGCATTAATGTTTGGTCATGAAGCTATCAAAGAATTAGTAGCATTCCAAGAAGAAATTATGGCTGAAATTGGTCAAGAAAAGATGGAATACGAAGTTCTTGAATTAACAGATGAGTTAAGAAAAGAAGTAAGAAGTTTAGCAGAAAAAGAATTAGACCAGGCTATGAGAATTAAAGACAAGCTTGAAAAATATGCAGCTATTGATAAAGTTAAAGAAGATGTTGTTGAAAAATATACTAGTGAAAACGAAGATAAATTAAAAGATAAAGAATTAGTAGAATTAATTACTAAAGTTAAATTGTTGTTAGAAGAAATCGAATATGAAATCTTTAGACAAATCGTAGTTAAAGAAAAAACAAGAGCTGATGGTAGAAAAATGGATGAAATCCGTGAACTATCAACAGATATCGATTTACTTCCTAGAACTCATGGTTCTGCATTATTTACACGTGGACAAACTCAAGCTTTAGCTATCACTACCTTAGGAGCTTTAGGTGAACACCAAATCTTAGATGGTCTTGATATGGAAACAGAAAAAAGATTTATGTTACACTACAACTTCCCAGCATTCTCAGTTGGTGAAACTGGTAGATATGGTGCTCCTGGACGTCGTGAAATTGGACATGGTGCATTAGGCGAAAGAGCTCTTCTTCAAGTAATGCCTACTGAAGATGAATTTCCATATACAGTTCGTGTTGTATCTGAAGTATTAGAAAGTAATGGTTCATCAAGTCAAGCTACTATCTGTGCTGGATGTATGGCATTAATGGCAGCAGGTGTACCTATTAAAGCACCAGTTGCTGGTATCGCAATGGGATTAATCACAGCAGATGAAGATTACACAATCCTAACAGATATTCAAGGTATGGAAGACCATTTAGGAGATATGGACTTTAAAGTTGCTGGTACTAAAGATGGTATCACAGCACTTCAAATGGATATTAAAATTAAAGGTATTACTGAAGATATCTTAAAAGAAGCTTTAGCTCAGGCTAAAAAAGCTAGACTTGAGATCTTAGAAGTAATAACTAACCAAATTGAAAAACCAAGAGATGAAGTAAGTAAATATGCACCAAAAACTGAAATTTTCTATATCAAACCAGAAAAAATTAAAGATGTAATTGGTCGTGGTGGAGAAATGATTACTAAAATCATTTGTGAAGCTTCTGATGTAAATGCAGTCACTGATATCAATGCAGTTAAAGTTGATTTAGAAGATGATGGTAGAGTTACTATTTATCATTCTGATAAAGAAATTATTGAAAAAACTAAGAACATGATCTTAGACGTAGTTAAAGAAGTAGAAGAAGGAGAAATCTACACTGCTAAAGTAGTTAAAGTAGAAGAATTTGGATGCTTCGTACAAGTATGGCCTGGATGTGAAGGATTAGTTCATATTTCAGAACTTGCTCATACTCGTGTTAAGAAAACTGAAGATGTAGTATCTTTAGGAGATGAAATCCTAGTTAAAGCTATTGGATGCGATAAAAAAGGAAGATTAAACTTTTCTAGAAAACAAGCTCTTCCAAAACCACAAAAAGAAGAAACAGAAAAAGAAGAAAAGAATAGTCAAGAATAGTAAAGAAGAAAAAATATTTCTTCTTTTTTTCTTTATATTTGGTATACTAATAAATAGAAAGGTGATGATAATATGAAAAAGTCAACAATAATAATATTAAGTGTTGTAGCAGTAATTATTTTATTAGTAGCTATGTTAGGAGGAAGTTATAATTCGCTAGTATCTAAATCAGAAAAAGTAGATAAAGAATTAGCGAACATCGATGTTCAACTAGAAAGAAGAGCAGATTTAATCCCGAATTTAGTTAACACAGTAAAAGGTTATGCTAAGCATGAGGCAGAAGCAATCGAAAAAGTAACTACAGCTAGAGAAAATTTATTAAAAGCTAATAGTGCAGAAGAATTAAATAAAGCAGACAAAGAATTAACTAGTGCACTAAATGCATTAATGGTAATTGTAGAAAATTATCCAGATTTAAAAGCTAATCAAAATTTTATCCAATTATCAGATGAATTAGCTGGTACTGAAAATAGAATCGCTACAGCTCGTCGTGATTATAATGAAGTAGTAACTAATTATAATACTACTATTAAAAAATTTCCTACTAACATCTTAGCTGGAATGTTTGGATTCGAAGAAAAAGTATACTTTGAAGTAAGCGAAGGAAAAACTGAAGTTCCTGAGGTAGAATTCTAAAATGAAAAAGATATTATTCTTTTTTCTTTTTTTAAGTTTAGTTTTTATTCCAAGCCGAGTACTAGCTTTTGATACTGTTAATCCAACTAGTAATTTTTATATAAATGACTATGCTAATATTTTAAGTAGTGAAACTGAAAATTATATTATGGAACATAGTGTTTCATTAGCTAATCAAACTACTGCTCAGATTGTGGTAGTTACTGTTTCTAATTTAGATGGTGCTAGTTTAGAAGAATATGCAACAGCTTTATTTCGTAAATTTGGAATAGGTGATAAGGACGAAAATAATGGACTTTTACTGTTACTTGCGTTAGAAGAAAGACAAATGCGGGTAGAAGTTGGTTATGGATTAGAAGGAATATTACCAGATGGTAAGACTGGTAGATTTCAAGATGATTATATGATTCCATATTTCAGTCTAGATAACTTTGATGAAGGAATGTTAAATGGTTATAAGGCATTCTTTCAAGAAGTAGCTAATTATTATGGATATGATGGAGAAGTAGAAGCTCCTGTTGAGCAAGAATGGACTGATATTACTGGTGAACTTCTTTTAATTTTTTTAGTTATAATTATCATTATTGCTTATAGTGGTAAGAAAAATGGTCGTGGTGGACCATTCATTTACTTTGGTGGTTCATTTGGTGGAGGATCATCATTCGGAGGCTCATCAGGTGGAGGATTCTCTGGTGGTGGAGGTTCATCAGGTGGAGGAGGAAGTTCTAGAGGTTTCTAAAACTTCTTTTTTTTGGAAAAAAATATAACTGAACTTCATATAGTTTATTAGGTGATGTTATGTTTAAAAAATACACTTCTTATTTAGGGGTATTAGTCCTTGCATGTTTTAGTTTTTATTATACTGATAGCGCTGTTGATATTGTTAAAAGAAATGACCCTATCATGAAGACAATTCAAGAAAACTCTGAGAAATATTACCTTGACCCAGTAAATGCCATTATAAATAATGATGAATTAATAACTGGTATTAATGGTAAAAAAGTAAACATTGATGAAAGCTATCAAAATATGAAGAAAATAAATGAATTTAATGAAACTATGTTAGTATTTGATGAAGTTATTCCTGATATTTCACTATCAAGTAATTATGATAAATATATTGTTTCTGGAAATAATATCAAAAATCAAGTAGCCTTAGTATTTAAAGTAAGTGATCCACACTATGTAGAAACTGTAAACAATATTTTACTTGATAAAAATGTTTTAGCCACCTTCTTCATGGATGGTGCTGTTGTAGAAACTAATATGGAAGATGTCTTAGAACTATCAAATAATGGCTATCAAATAGAAAATCTAGGATATGACGGTAAATACACCGTAGAAAAATTTGGTTGGACTAATAATATGATTTCTTCTCTAACTAATGAAGATACTAAATTCTGCTATACAGATTATAAGAGTACTTCTGTAATAGACTTATGCAGTAATTATAGAATGCATACTATAAAACCAACTATTAGTGTTAATAATTACCCTTTTACTACTGTAAAGAACGAACTTGAAAGTGGTAGTATAATTAGTTTCAACTTAACAGAGCAAACTTTAAAAGAATTACCTAGTATCATTTCTTATATTAAACAAAAAGGTTTTCAATTAGTAACATTAAATGAACTTATTAATGAAAATTTAGTAGAAGAAAAATAATTTACTGTGTTATAATGAAAATATGAGGAGCATTAATATGGAAGTACTTAATTATGAAAATATAAAAAATCAAATAGAAGAGTTTTATAAAGAAAAAATAGAGATAGAAAGAAAAGTTGAAGATAAAGAACAAATAGAAAAAATTATTACATCTATCTTTGGAAGTAATGTTTC
>JAZOBJ010000039.1:0-12055 GCA_045595895.1 Candidatus Scybalousia sp.
TATTTAAATTCAAAAATATTAATAATAACCAATATATGATTAATCCATATGTGGTAACTAGTATTTAATGTTTCACGTAAAACATTGTGAATAACTTATAAAATATCTAATAACAATTTCAATAATACAAAACTACTAAATATTTAATTAACTTTATTACAAGTAATAAAAAGAAATAATCGCAATAATTATTTCTTATGAGTACATTATATAGATAAATTAAATATAAAATAAGAACTATATCACACAAATTATTTATCCCTAATATCTATGTTTCACGTGAAACATGTGGAAAATTATTTCCCGGGAAATAATTTTATCAACAAAACTGTGAAAAAAAAGAAAGTATATCTTATTCAGATACACTTTCTACCGTATTTTCTACTTCTTCGTTTACATTTTCAATTACATCATCTACTTTTTCAACTGATTCTTCATTATTTTCTTCAGATTCTTCTTCTTTCATAATAGTTGAAACTGTAGCAACCTTTTGATCATCTTTTAATTTAATTAATCTTACACCTTGTGTAGCTCTTCCTAACGTTGAAATTTGATCCATAGACATTCTCATAATAATTCCGCTATCAGTAATAATTACTAAGTCTTCATCTCCTGTTACAGCCTTTAAAGATACTAACATACCATTCTTTTCAGTAACATTTAATGCTTTAACACCTTTACTTCCACGGTGAGTTAATCTATATTCATCAATTGGTGTTTTCTTACCATAACCTTTTTCAGTAACAATCAATACTTGCTCATTATTAGTAATTACTTCTCCACCAACAACTATTGCTCCTCCAAGATCAATTCCACGAACTCCAGAAGCATTACGTCCAATAATACGAACTTCGTTTTCCACAAATCGTACCATTCTACCATTTGATGCTCCGATGATAATTTCGTTTTCCCCAGTTGTTTTACGAACTGAAATTAATTCATCATCCTCTTTTAATGTAATTGCTATCTTACCATTACTTCTAATGTTATCGAATTCCACTAATTCTGTTCTCTTAACAATACCATTTTTAGTTATAAAGAATAAATATTGATAATCATTTTCATTAGCACCTAGTGAAACTATTGAATTTATTTTTTCATCTTTTTCCACAGGTAATAGATTTACTATTGGTAACCCTTTACTTTGTCTACTAAATTCAGGAACTTCATAACCTTTCATTCTATATACCTTACCTTTATTACTAAAGAATAAAATATAATCATGAGTTTCCATATTTATCATTTTTTCCACAAAATCTTCTTCATTTGTAGCCATACCTTTAATACCTACACCACCACGATTTTGTGTTCTATATTCATCAACTGATACACGTTTAATATAACCTTTATTAGTTAATGTAATCAAAATGTTTTCAACAGGTATCAATGATTCATCTTCAATATACTCAATTGCTGTCATATCTATCTTAGTTCTTCTATCATCAGCATAACGTTTCTTAACTTCTAACATTTCCTCTTTAATAATATCTAATACTCTTTGTTCAGAAGCTAAAATATCCTTATAATCAGCTATCTTAACAAGCAATTCTGCTAATTCTGCTTCAACTTTTCCACGTTCTAATCCAGTTAAACGACGTAATCTCATTTCTAGAATACTATTAGCTTGAATTTCATCAAGACCAAATCTAGACATCAAATTAGCTCTTGCTTCTTCGTCAGAATCAGCTGCTCTAATAATTTTAACAACTTCATCTATATTATCTAAAGCTATCTTTAAACCTTCTAAAATATGAACTCTTTCTTCTGCTTTTCTTAATTCATATCTTGTTCTTCTAATAATTACTTCTTTTTGATGATCTATATACTTAGAAATAATATCTTTAATACCTAAAGTTCTAGGTGTTTGACCATCAAGTACTAAGAAGATAATACCATATGAAATTTGGAAATTTGTATGTTTATATAAGTTATTCAATACTACTTGTGGATTAGCATCTTTCTTTAAAGTAATAGTAATTTTAATACCATCTTTTAAATCGGTATGATAATCAGCTATACCATCAATAACCTTATTATGAACAAGCTCTGCAACCTTATTTTTAAGTTCCATAGTATTAACACCATAAGGAACTTCATCAATAATAATATTACTATGATTTCCAACTTCTTCAATCGTAGCCTTACTTCTAATAGTAATTGAACCACGACCAGTTTCATAAGCTTTTTTAATACCAGAGTTTCCTAAAATAATACCACCTGTAGGAAAATCAGGTCCTTTAATATATTGCATTAATCCCATAGTATCAATATCAGGATTATCAATGTAAGCAATACAACCATCTATAACTTCACCTAAATTATGAGGTGGAATATTAGTAGCCATACCTACCGCAATACCCATTGATCCATTAACTAATACGTTAGGAAAACGTGATGGAAGCACTTTTGGCTCTTTTCTAGTAGCATCAAAGTTATCATCCATATCAACAGTATCTTTATTAATATCTCTTAATAATTCTAGTGAAATTTTAGCAAGTCTTGATTCGGTATAACGCATCGCTGCAGCTCCGTCACCTTCAATATTACCAAAATTTCCATGTCCATCAATTAACATATATCTTTGGTTAAAATCTTGAGCAAGTCTAACCATTGCCTCATAAATTGAAGAGTCACCGTGAGGATGGTAATTACCCATAACTTCTCCGACCGTTTTAGCACTCTTTCTGTGAGGTTTATCAGGTGTATAACCAGATTCATACATAGACCATAAAATACGTCTGTGAACAGGTTTTAAACCGTCTCTAAGGTCAGGTAAAGCACGTGACTTAATAACACTCATTGAATATTCCATAAATGATGTTTTTACTTCATCAACGATATTATTTTTATCTAATCTATCTCTTTCGTGAAAATATCCATTGAAATTACTACTTACTTTAGATTCGTTTTCTTCTTGTTGAAAATCATTATCATTAGTATCTATATTTTCAATATTTTCGTTTTCCACAGTTTCACTATCTTCACTAGCTCTATCTAATAATTCTTCTAAATCTTCTCTATTATCCATAACACACCGCCCTAAATATCAAGATTTTGTACATAGTCAGCATTTTCTTCAATAAATCTTCTTCTAGGTTCTACTTCATCACCCATAAGTTTTTCAAATATTGCATCTGCTGCCACACAATCATCAACTGTAATTTTTCTTAAAACACGTTTTTCAATATCCATAGTTGTTTCATTTAACTCTTCAGCATCCATCTCTCCTAAACCTTTCATACGAGCAATTTCAGCTTTAGAACGTATATTATCTGGTAAAGTAGCCATATAAGCAGCTAATTCTTCATCATTAAGTACATATTTTCTAGTTTTACCATGCATAATTCTATAAAGTGGAGGCTGAGCTGCATAAACGTGTCCTGCTTCTACTATTGGTCTAAAGAAACGATAGAATAATGTAAGTAATAATACACGAATATGTGAACCATCTACATCGGCATCGGTCATGATAATTATTTTATCGTATCTTAATTTAGATAAATCAAAGTATTCACCAATACCAGTACCAAATGCTGTTATGATTGTTTTAATTTCTTCGTTTCCTAAAGCTTTATCTAATCTAGCTTTTTCCACATTTAAGATTTTTCCACGAAGAGGTAAAATTGCTTGAGTCATTGAATCTCTACCCTTTTTAGCAGATCCTCCAGCTGAATCCCCTTCGACTATAAATATTTCAGAAACACTTGGATCTTTACTCTTACAATCAGAAAGTTTTCCAAAGAAGTTAGTAGTTGATAAATCACTCTTACGAGTAGCTTCTCTTGCTCTTTTAGCTGCCATTCTTGCGTTTCTTGCTAAAATAGCTTTATTAACTATAACTTTAGCTTGATCAGGATTTTCAAGTAAAAATCTTTCAAAACCTTCAGCAAATACTGAATCAGCTAAACTTCTAACTTCAGAGTTTCCTAATCTACCCTTTGTTTGTCCTTCAAATTGAGGATTTGGATGCTTACATGAAATAATCATTGTAAGTCCTTCTTTAACATCATCTTCTTTTAAATTTTCATCTTTATCTTTTAAAATATTATTTTTTCTAGCATAACTATTAATTACTCTAGATAATGCACGTTTAACACCATCTTCGTGAGTACCACCATCATGAGTATTAATATTATTAACGAAAGAATAAATATTAGGATTATATGAAGTATTATATTGCATAGCTACTTCAAAGAATACATTATCTTTTTCTCCTTCTAAATGAATAATATTTTCATGAATTGGAGTCTTTTCTTGATTAATAAATCTTACGTACTCACTAATACCACCTTCATAAAGGAAAGTTTCACCTGTAGTATCCTCTAAATCTCTATCATCACGAATATTTATAGATAAACCTTTATTTAGAAAAGCTAATTCTCTAACTCTTACTTTTAAAGTTTCATAATCATAAATATCGGTATCAAATATTTCAGGATCAGGTTTAAATGATACATGAGTACCTGTTCTATTTTCTTCACATTCACCTATTACTTGAAGAGGTCCTGTTGAATGACCACCATCTTCAAATCTAACTTTATGAACTTTACCATTTTTATAAACAGTAACTTCTACCCATTTACTAAGTGCATTAACTACACTGGCACCAACTCCGTGAAGACCACCAGATACTTTATATCCTCCTCCACCAAATTTACCACCAGCATGAAGTACTGTATAAACAGTTTCAACTGTAGAAAGACCAGTTTTAGGATGAACATCAACAGGTATACCTCTACCATCATCCTTTACTGTGATAGAGTTATCTTTATTAATAACTACCTCTATATTATTACAGTACCCAGCTAAAGCTTCATCAATTGCATTATCCACAATTTCCCATACTAAATGATGAAGACCTTTAACATCAGTAGTACCAATATACATACCAGGTCTTTTTCTTACTGCTTCTAATCCTTCTAAGACTTGAATATCCGAAGCATCATAATGTTGTTCTATTTTTTCTTCCATATCCATTTTTATTTCACCTTCTCTGTTATTTTTCCATGATCAACTATAAATATCTTGGCTTTATTTATTATTTTCTTTTGTATATTTTTTAAATCAGTTGTAGTTATAATAGTTTGAATATCTTCAGGAATATATTTTATTAATTTATTTCTTTTATCTATATCTAATTCACTAAAAATATCATCAAGAAGTAATATAGGACTTGTCCCTTTTTCCTCCTTAAATAAACTAACTTCAGCTAATTTAAAAGCTATAATTGCTATTCTCTGTTGACCTTGTGAAGCATAATACTTCATATTATTTTGTTCTATATAAAAAGAAAAGTCATCTCTATGTGGTCCATATAAAGTCATACCTTGAGATATTTCCCTCTTTATATTATTTTTTAACTTATGAAAAAATCTTTCTTTTATTTCTTCTAGTTGATATTTTTCTAAATCAAGATTATTTTCATAAACAAGATTTAATCCTTTTAGATTCATTATATTTTTATAAATATCCCCTATTTTATTATTAATATAATCTAAGTATTTTTTACGATAAATATATATTTGACTACCTCTATCTACTAGTTTTTCATTAATAATATCTAAGTATCTTGTATCAGTAAACCCATTAATACTCAATTGTTTTAAATATTCATTACGTGTTTTTAATATTTTATTATATTCATTTAAATAATTAACATATAATGGAAACAATTGACTTATTTGAATATTAATTAAGTTTCTTCTAATTTGTGGAGATCCTTTTATGATATCTAAATCCGTAGGACAAAACATAATCACATTCATATTAGATATATAAGAAGCTATTTTTTTAATTTCTTTTTTATTAATAAATACTTTCTTTTTATCTTCATAAAACTGTATTTCTAATTCTTTCAAACTATCATTATATCTTAACATTCCTGATATTTTACTAGAATTAAATCCATTTTTTATTACGTTATTTTCAAAACCTAAACGATGTGATTTGGTAAGGGCTAATATATAAATACTTTCTAATATGTTTGTTTTTCCTTGAGCATTATCTCCTATAAAAATATTTGTATTACCACATAATTTAACTTTTTCATTTTTATAATTTCTAAAATTATTTACTTCAATTTTTGATAAATACATAAAAAACCCCAGAAAAACTCATATTATCACCTTTTATACTTTTTTGTACTCCTATACCTACAATTACATTATACCATGAAAACGGCCTAAAAAACACAAAAAAAGAAGTTTTTCTTCTTTTTTTTACCTATTTTTAGCCATTTTTCTCTCATTTAAAACATAAAGCAATCTAGTAGATCTTAAAACTTGATTTTCTATTGAATTTTTAGAAACAGAAGTAATTACTTTTTTACCATTTTTAAAATAAATATAAGTCTTACCATTATCTTCTAAAACCTTATCATAACCCTTTAAAGATATCCATATATTTTTAGGATTATCTATTGTAGTTATGGGAAAAAATATTAATTCATTAGATTCTTCTACTATTACTGGTAATTTATAATTTGAATTAATCATCTTTTTACTACCTTCGACTCTTCCTCCATAACTACTACCAAAATATCTACAAGAATGTTCCATTACTTCATAAGCAATATCATTTATAATATATTCCTTATTTTTCTCTAATATTTTTGTAGTTTTACTATCAATACCTACTACTGCTAATGTTTCTTTGTTAATTTCGTATTTTTCCATACTTTTTTCCCCCTCTGCAACTTAAAATTGCGTTTTATACTATAACAGTACCTAATGTCTAAAAAACTCGAAATTTGTCATAAAAACACCTAAATTGTATTTTTCCACAAAAAAAGTTGATAAATATTAAATTTTTATTTATCAACTCTTATATTAGTAAGTTCTAATTGGTAAAACTAATTGTGTTAAACCTTCATCTTTATTAGATTTTAAAATAATTGGTTTAACTTCACCTACAAAAGATATTTCTACTTGTTCATCATCAAATGATTTTAAAGCTTCCATCATATATTTAGCTACAAAAGATATCTTTAAATTTTCATTATTATCTTTTTCAATATTCATCTTTTCTTCTACTCTACCAATTTCAGCACTACTACTTCTAACAAATAACTTATTGCCATCTATTTCAAAAGTAACTATATTCTTTTCTTTATCACTTGTTAAAATACTAGCTCTATCAATTACATTATATAATTCATTAACTTTAACTTTAATACCTAACATAAATTCATCCGGTAATAAGTTAGCTGTATTTGGATATGTACCACTAATTAATCTAGATTGGAATAAAATATTTTTATATTTAATTAATACTTTATTATTAAAAATATGAAGTTCAATATTTTCTTCACTATCATCCATAATCTTAATAAACTCTAATAAATTTTTACTAGGAATAACTATATTATAATTTTCCTCTACTGCATTATTAAGAGTAATTAGTCTTCTAGCTAAACGGTATGAATCTGTTGAATTACATTCCATTGTATTTCCAACAATCTTAAAGTTAATACCTGTAAGTATTGGTCTAGATTCATCACTAGAAGAAGCAAATGAAGTCTGTGAAATAATACTTCTAAATAATTTACCATCTATATTTAAAGGATTTTTGCTCAAATCTAAGTTAATAGATGGATATTCACTTTTATTAATACCATTTAAGTTAAATTCACTATTATCAGTATAAATAGTTATTTTAAGTTCATCTATTACTTCAATATTAATAAATTCATCAGGAAGTTTTCTAACTATATCTAATATATATTTACCTTGAATAATAATACTTCCTTCTTTTTCTATTTCCATATCTTCAGTTTTATCTATAAATACTTGAATAGTAATATCATTATCACTAGCAGTAAGCATTAATCCCTTTTCATTTAAATCAAATTTAATACCAGCTAAAACAGGTACTAAATTTTTACTTGATAAAGCTTTAGAAACTTTATTAAGACCATCCAATAATAATTCTTTCTTAATTGTTAATTTCATAATTATTCCTTCTTTCTTATATAGTTTATTATTATTATTACTGTGGAAAATGTTGATAACTTATATTCACCTTTATTTTATCAAACATTTTAACATTTTTCCCTGTGGAAAACTTTTATATTTTTAAAAATTTATCCACATTATACTATTTCTTTTTTTAATTTTTCTATTATATTAGCTAATTCTTTATTAGTATTTATCTCTTTTTCTATCTTTTCTACTGAATGCATAACCGTTGAGTGATCCTTACCACCAAACTCAATTCCTATCTTAGGAAATGATTCATTAGTAAGCTTTCTACATAAATACATAGCTACTTGTCTTGGAAATGCCAAATTAGCACTTCTCTTCTTAGATTTCATATCTTCAACTGATACCTGAAAATATTCAGCAACAATCCTTTGAATCCTATTAACACTATTTTTTTCGCTGTAACCTTTATTAACAAAGTCTTTAAGTACATCAACTGCTAAATCTAAGGTTATTTCAGTACCACCCATAATAGCTGAATAAGCAATTAATCTGGTAATTGAACCCTCAAGATGTCTAACATCACTACCAACATTAGAAGCAATATATTCAATAACATCATCAGGTATATTTTTATTAATTGACTCTCCTATTATTTTTTTCTTTATTATATTAACCCTTAAATCAAAATCCGGTGGAAATATATCAGCCGTTAAACCCCAACAGAATCTTGTTCTTAAACGATCTTCTAAAAGTTTTAAATCATCTGGCGATCTATCCGATGATATTATTATTTGTTTATTTTCATCATATAACTTAGTAAATGTGTTAAAGAATTCATTCTGTGTTTGAGGTGCACCTTGGAAAAATTGAATATCATCCACTATCAATACATCAATACTTCTATATTTATTTTTAAAATAAGCTACATAATCAAAGTTTTTACCATGTTCATCTTTTTTATTAATACCAAGGAAATCAGATATAAATTGATCACTTGATACATATAAAACCTTTTTATTAGAATGTTCAGTAATATAATTACCTATCGCATGCATCAAATGTGTCTTCCCTAGCCCACTATTTCCATATATAAATAATGGATTATATAAAACACCAGGTGATTCTGCTACTTCAAGTGCAGCAGCCTGTGCAAATTTATTAGTATTACCTACTATAAAGTTTTCAAAAGTATAGTTTTTATTAAGATTTGAACAGAAATTATGAATAACATTATTACTACTTTCACTGTTTTCAACATTATTGTTGATATTATTATATATAGGATTAATATTTTCTTGTTTTTTCTCTTTTTGTTCATCTAATTCCTCTTTTGTATAAAATTCAATATCAACGTTATCACCAACAACACTATTTAATGTATTAATAATTAAATCATAATATTTAGTTGTTAAATGTTTTTTATATATAGTCATGGGTACTATTATCTTACATACCCCATCTTTATATTCATATAATTCAGTACTTTGAAACCAAGTCTCAAAAGATAAGGGATTTAGTTCAGTTTTAATGCTATTTAAAAAATTAGACCAAATAATTTTTACATTCACTATTATCCCCCCTGACTAAAGATAATTTAAAATTGCAAGTTTTATTCTAACTTAATTTTGTGGAAAAATAAATAGGTAATTTTAATATTTTTTTATTACACAAGTAATCCACAAATTTTTCCACAGTTAAAACCCTTTTATATATTGATTATACCCTACTTTTCCACAAAATTAAAATATTTTTAATTAACAAGGTTGAAAAAGTTTTAAACAAGATTGTGGATAATGTGGAAAATTAATATTTTAAAAGAATTTTTAATGAAATATTGACAAACTACTCATTTCTTTATTATAATAATGGAGATTTTATGTCTGGAGGTGGAAATATGAAAAGAACTTATCAACCAAATAATCGTAAAATGAAGAAAGCTCATGGATTTTTCTCAAGAATTAAAGGTAAAGTATTAAACAAAAGAAGAGCAAAAGGTCGTAAAAGATTATGTAAATAAAAAATGCCACATATTTATTGTGGTTTTTTTTGCATTTTTATAGAAATATATAATATATAGATATGGACAGGTATATATGAAAAAGATAAATATAATTAAAGAAAGTAAGGATTTTGAAAATATAATACATAAAGGAAAATTTATAAGAAATAACTATTATATACTTTACTATCTAAAAAATGATGATAATAAGTATTATCGTTTTGGAATTTCTGTTGGTAAAAAAATATCAAATAGGGCAGTTATTAGAAATAAATTAAAGAGAAGATTAAAAACAATTATAGATAATAACAAAAATTTCTATCAAAATAATCAAGATTATATTATAATAATGAAGAGAAGTTGTTTAGAAGCTAGTTTTAATGAACTAGAAAATAGCTTCATAGATCTAATAAACAAACTAAAAAAAGGAGATATTAATGAAAAAAAACAATAGAAAAAAGATAGTAATATTATTAATAATGATATTATTGCTAACTACAGGATGTACAAAAACCTTAAAGGGTAGTGATAAAAAAGCAGTAACTAATCCAGAAACAGGACAAAGCTTAACCGCAAATATATTGTGCCAACCCGAAAATAAAGAAACAATTAAGAAATATACAGAAAATGGAATAGACATAGAAAAATTACCAAAATGTACTGAATTTAAAATAACTAGTGGTGGTTATGAAGGATTATGGGATAGTATTTTTGTTAAACCGTTAGCTTTTGTAATATTATGGTTTACCAAATATGTAAAAAGTGCAGCATTAGGACTTATCATAACAAGTTTACTAATTCGTTTTGTTGCATATCCACTAACAAAGAAAACTGCTATGCAATCAGAACTATTAAAGAAAGCACAACCTGATCTAGAAAGATTAGAAAAAAAATATGCTAATAAAACTGATCAAGAATCAATTATGAAGAAGAGTCAAGAAATGACTATGATTTATAAAAAATATAATATTAATCCAATATCAGGATGTTTATACAGTTTTATTCAATTACCATTATTTATTGCATTCTTAGAAGCAATAAACAGAGTACCAGCATTATTTGAAGATAATTTCTTAGGATTACAACTTGGTACGACACCATCAGTTGGATTATTAAATCAAGGAAATTGGATTTATATAATATTAATACTATTAGTTGGTGTAACAACGTATTTCTCATTTAGTTTAAATAAAACTACAGCACAAACTGGAAATGACCCAATGAAAAATATGACTACAATAATGACTGTAATGATTATAGTAATGGGATTCTTTATGCCAGCAGCATTATGTATTTATTGGATAACAACAAACTTATTTACAGTTGTTCAAAATTTATTAGTTAAAAGGAGTAAAGAAGTATGTTAATAAAGAATAGATATACAGGAAAAACAAAAGAAGAAGCAATTAACAATGCAAAAATAGCACTTCAAGAAATGGAAGAAAACTTATATATTAAAGAAATAGAAGTAAAAAGTGGTTTGTTTAATAAAAAGGTTGAAATAGAAGTAATAAGACGCGATGATGTAGTTGAATATCTTAAAGAATATGTAAAAGAATTAATTAATAACATGGGATTAACTTGCAATTTAGAAATTAAAAAGCGTGAAAATGGTATTAATATAACAGTTATTTCTGATAATAATTCAATTCTTATCGGAAAAAACGGAAGAACATTAGAAGCAATTACATTAGTAATTAAACAAATGATTCATAACGAAATAGGAGAATATTTTCCATTTGTATTAGATATTGGTGAATATAAATTAGCAAGAGAACAAAAATTAGAGTCCCTTGCTAAAAGAACTGCTAGAGAAGTAGCTAGTTCAAAAGTTGAAGCCAAACTTGATCCAATGAATTCATATGAAAGAAGAATAATTCATAGTATTTTAGCTGATCATAGAAAAGTAACAACAGAAAGTGAAGGGGAAGAACCAAACCGTTATGTTGTAATTAAACCAAAAGAAGATGAATAATCTTCTTTTCTTTTTTCAAAAAAAGTGATAGTATAGTGCTAGAAAAAAGAGGTGTATATTATGAATGACACAATCGCAGCAATTTCAACAACTTTAGGAATAGGAGCAATTTCTATCATTAGAGTAAGTGGAGAAGATTCAATAAAAATAGTAAATAAA